>JBEBJW010000285.1:0-7525 GCA_040079715.1 Myxococcota bacterium
TCGACGGTGTCTCCGCCCTCGGTGACGGCGGGGCGGACCGTCGGATCGGTGTTCGGCGCGAACCGGGCGCCGGCGGTCCACGAGAACGTGACCCGCTGGACCTCGAGGGTCGACGTGAGGCCGACCGCGCCGGCGGGACCGGTCGCGCCGAGCCACCGGGCCGGGTCGCCGGTCGGGGCGTCGACCGCGCCCACCAGGCCGAGGCCGAACCCGGAGCTCGCCGACGGCTCGACCAGCGCGACCAGCAGCGACCCGCGCAGATCGCCCGGGGTCGGGCCGCCGGTGACCGCGCCGTCGCGCGACGGCGCGGTCACCGGCAGGCCGACGTCGATCCGGACCCGGTCGATCGGGGCGAACCCGGCGGCGACGTCGAACGCGATCAGGTTCTCCAGCGCCACGTCCCGGCCAGCCGGGCCGTCGAACACCAGCGGGCGCGACGCGTACTCGGCCACCCCGCCGAGCGACCACTGGAGCGGCTCGATGTCCGCCGGGCGGACGAACTGGAGCGGCGCGCGCGGGTCCGGATCCGCCACGGCGAGCCGGAACCCGTGGGCATCGAACCCGCCGCTCGGGCCCGACGACGGGCTCTGGGCGGCGGCGGAGCGGACGAACGCGAGCCAGACGATCACGGGGTTCACCATCGAGCGCCGCCCGACGACCTGCCCACCACCAGGGCGGCGGTCAGGGCGACGCGGCGTAGCTGTTCGGAGCGAGTTCGAGGTTCGGGGTGAACCGGTACCACCGCGTGAGGTCCGGATCGAGGGCGCCGTCGACGATCGCGGTCGCGGGGGTGGCGGCGACGGTCCGCTCGGCGCCCGGCGTGTCGTCGACCACGATCACCGCGAGCTCGACCACCGAACCGAGGCCCGCGACGGCGAACGGGATCTCGAGCTCCACCACGCCGGCCGGATCGGCGGCGACCGCGCTCCCGTCGGTGCCGAGCCACCCGACCGCCTCGACCCACGCCGCCCCGCTCCAGTCGAGCCGACCGCTCGCGCCGGACGGCGACCACCGGACCGCGGTCCGGGCGAGGAACGGCACCGTGGGCTGCTGGGGACCGATCGCGAACCCGGCGGTCGAGCCCGCCCCGTCGTCCGCGCCGAGGTACACGACCACCCACCCTGCGCCGCCCGCGGCGAGCGACGGGTGCGACACCGCGAGCAGCAGCCCGTCGTCGTCCCACCCGATCGCCGACGGGCCGCCGGCCGAGTCGACGAACAGGCTGTCCACCGGGAAGTCCGTCGGGTCGCCGTCGATCACCACCGAGGTCCGGTAGGGTGGGGGCGCGTCGCCGGCGAGGGTCCCGGGCGACAGCGGGTTCACCGCCCCGGCGACCCCGTCGTGCGCGACGAGCGGGTTGGTCGACAGCTCCGGATCGCGGACCACCGACGCCCCGTGGTCGGCCTCGGGCCCGTACGCGACCGACTCGACCACCACGTCGCCGCTCGCGAGGGTCACCGTATCGCCCGCCGCCGCGAGCCCGAGCGCCCCGGTCGACGCCGTCTGGACCACCGCCGCGGGGACCGCCCCGCACCAGGTCCCGGCGATCCCGGTGCCGTCGAGGGCGGGCGCGCCGCCGCCGAACACCACCGCGACCCCGCCCGGGTCGACCACCGTCCCGGCCGGGAACACGTGCCGGACCGCGGCGCCGTCGGACAGGGTCAGCCCGGTCAGGTCGATCGGCGCGGCCCCGACGTTCCACAGCTCGACGAACGCGTCGTCGGTCCGGTCGACGGTCCCGTCGCACCCGGCGTCGGCCGCGCCCGGATCGGCCAGGATCTCGTCGATCCGGAGCGCGAGCGGCGCGGCGGGCACGAGGTCCGCGTCGCGCCGGGGCTCGATCCGGACCCGCCCGGCGACGTGGAGCGGGCCGGTGATCCGATCGAACCGCGCCCCGTCGACCAGCGCGCCGTACCCGCCGTACGCGGCGAGCGCGTCGTCGACCCGGACGGCGGCGGTCTCGGCGAAGTCGGCGATCTCCCACTCGTTGCCGGCGAGGGCGGGCCCGGTGACCACCACGTCCGACACCTGGACCAGCACCCCCTCCCAGTCCTCGGACTCGGCGGCGAGCGCGTCGACCGTCAGCAGGTGCGGCGCCGGCACGATCCCGGACGCGAGGCGGACCACCGCGCCGATCGGGCTCGCGACCACGTCGACGGTGGTGTTGCCGTCGGGCTCGGCGACCACCCCGACGACCTCGAGCACGTCGCCCTCGGCGATCGGCCCCCACAGGACGTCGAACCCGAGCCCGAGCTCGACCCACACCCCGCTCCGGGGCCCGCCGGCGGCGTCCTCGACGAACAGCCCGTCCGGACCGACGCCGGTGACGATCCCGGTGACCTCCACGTCGGCGCCGACCGCGACCAGGCCGAGCTGCACGTCGGTGATCGGGGCGGCGATCCCGGCCGCGCCGGTGTCTCCGGTGCCGCCGGTGGTGCCCGCGCCGGTGTCCCCGGTGCCGCTGGTGGTGCCGACGCCGTCGGCGAGCGGCCGGCCGTCGGCGAGGGTCCCGGGCGAGAACGCGCCGATCGCGCCCGCGACCGACCGGTGGTCGACCATCGCGCCGCCCGACAGCTCGGGCGACCGGTTGGCGCTCGCGTCGACGACCTCGGTGAACGGGGCCTCGTCGAGCACCCGGCCGAACCGGTCGGTCACGGTGACGGTGTCGCCGACGTCGGCCAGCTCGAGCGACCCGCGATCTGCGACCGCGACCGCGACCTCCGGCGGGAGGGCCGCGCACCACGACCCCGAGGCGCCGGTCCCGTCGAACGTCGGCGTCCCACCGCCGAACACGACGAGCGCGCCGCCGGGCGCCACCACGGTCCCGGCCGGGAGGGTGTGCCAGACCCCGGCGAGGACCGCGATCGTCGCCTCCCCGAGGTCGACGTCGATCGCGCCGACGTTCACGAGCTCGACGAACTCGTCGTTCCGGGCGTTCCGGGCCCCGTCGCAGTTCGCGTCGCCGACGATCCGGTCCGGCGGGTCCGCCAGCAGCTCGTTGATCCGGAGCGACCCGACCGGCGGAGGACCGGTGTCGGTGTCCGCGTCGCTGTCGGTGTCCGCGTCCGCGTCGCTGTCCGCGTCGGCGTCGCTGTCGGTGTCGGCGTCGCCGTCGAGGTCCTTCGGGGTCGAGTCGGTCGGGGGGCGATCGTCGAACCCGGTGCCCGGCCGACAGGCGATCGACGCCGCCGCGATCCCGACCCGGACGAACCACCGGCGCAGCGTCACCACGGACTCCTCGGGCGCTCGGCCCTCGTGTTCCCCGCTCGACCCTTGTCCCACCGGCCTGCGATCCGCCACTTTCGTTCGCCTGTGGTGGCGGCTCAGTCCTCCCACGACCAGATGCGGAGCGCCTCCGCCCCGGTCGCCAGCCACTTGCCGCGCTCCGAGAACGCGACCGACGACACCGGATTGTTGAACGCGCGGACCAGGTCCGGTCGGACGCGCTTCTCGATCTTGTCCATCCGGGCGAGCGCCACCGCGCCGTTCTTGGTGCCGAGCCCGAGGTACTGGCCGTTCTGCGAGATGTCACCCGCGGTGAGGTCCGGCAGGCGCATCGATCGCGGCACGCCGCCCTCCTGCCCCCACACGCAGATCCCGGTGGTGGTGAACCCGAGGATGAACTGGTCCGACGACCGCAGGCGGTGGGCGGTGGACTCGAGGTCCTTCGGGAACGCCGAGCCGCGTCCGAGCGGGATCACCACCAGGCCGGCCGGGGTCGACCGGCACAGCAGCGGCTTGCCGCCCGTCGGCGGCTCGCCCGGGGTGAGCGTGGGCACGACCCGCGCCGGCAGCCGGACCCGGGCGGTGATCTCGCCCGAGTCGAGCGACACGATCAGCAGCATCCGCGCTTCGGGCTCGTCGCCGGTGATCAGCGCGTGCTTCTCGGCGAACGTGGCCTCGATGTTGCCCATGAACGCGTGCCGGCCCTCGAACAGCTTCGCGCCCTTCAGCGTGCCGATGAAGAACCGGTTCTCCCGGCTGACCGCGAGGTACCGCAGCCGGTCCTGGTGGACGTCGATCGCGGCGATCATCCCGAGCTGCTCGCCGATCGTCCGCGTGCCGAGCACCGGGTCGACGCTGATCAGCTCGCCGGCCTCGGTCCCGACGATCAGCTCCTCGCGCTTCGGCACCCACCGGAGCGCCGTCGGGGCCTTGACCGGCGGGCGCAGTACGGCCTCGAGCCCGCTCCGCTCGTGCAGATAGTGCGCCTCGGTGACTTCCCGACTCACCCTCTCGACTCTACCCCGCGACCGGTCGCGGTGGGGTGGCGCGATCGGTTTCAGGGCGCCGATCCCGCACGATGTACCCGCGCTCGTCCTCGTTCACCGCCACCGGATAGTCGCCGCTGAAGCACGCGTTGCAGATCCGATCCCCGGCCACGGCGCGGAGCCCGCGCTCGGACAGGAACGTGACCGTGTCGGCCCCGAACTGGGCCGCGAGGCGCGCGGACAGATCCCCGCCCTCGATCTTGGCCCGGTGGGCGACGAGCTCGTCCCGGCTCGGCATGTCGATCCCGTAGAAGCACGGGTGGGCCACCGGCGGGCTGAAGATCGCGACGTGAAGCTCCTTCGGCTCGAGCTTGCGGACCATCTGGACGATCCGGCGCATCGTGGTGCCGCGGACGATGCTGTCGTCGACCAGCACCACCCGCTGGCCCCGGAAGATCTCGTCGATCGGGTTCAGCTTCAGCCGCATCGCGGCGTCGCGCGCGCGCTGGTCCGGCATGATGAACGTCCGGCCGCTGTACCGGTTCTTGATGAACCCCTCGCGGTATGCGATCCCGAGCCGCTCGGCCATCGCCTGGGCCGCCGGGCGCGACGTGTCCGGCACGGCGACCACCACGTCGGCCTCGAGCCCGCGGGCGTTCCACTCCTCGGCGAGCTGCTGACCGAGCTCCCACCGGCGGGTGTACACCCGCGTCCCGGCCATCACGCTGTCCGGGCGCGCGAAGTAGATGTCCTCGAAGATGCAGTGGCGCGGCGTGCCCCCGAGCACCTCGCGCACGATCGGCGGCTCGCCCTTCCGGAGGAACACGACCGCGCCGGGCGGCACGTCCCCGACCCGCTGGAAGTCGAGCACGTCGAGCGACACGGACTCGCTCGCGACCATCCACGCGCCGTCGGACCGCTTGCCGTACACCGCCGGCCGGATCCCGTTCGGGTCGCGGAACGCGATCAGCGTCTCCCGGCCGGAGACCTCCATCACCGCGACCACCGAGTAGCTGCCGCGGAGCAGCTCCATCGTGCGGCGGACGGCGATCACGAGGTCGTCCTCGGTGTGATCGACCACCTTCCGCTGCAGCAGCTCGTCCGCCAGCTCGAGCAGGATCGGCTCGCTGTCGCAGGTGGACATCGCGCGGATCCCGCGGGACAGCAGGTGGGCGTACACCTGCTCGAGGTTCACCAGGTTGCCGTTGTGCGCCGACACGATCGACGGGCGCTGGGTCATGAACGGCTGGGCGTCGTTCCGGGTGGACGACCCGACCGTCGGGTACCGCACGTGCGCGATCCCGGACGTGCCCTTCAACGTGCCCAGCACCGGCTCGGTGAACACGTCACCGACCTTGCCGAGGTCCTTGTACACGAGCAGGTGCCCGCGATCCCAGGTGCCCATGCCGCACGCGTCCTGCCCGCGGTGCTGCACGGCCTGCAGCCCGAGGAACAGCGCGGGGGCGACCGGTTCTACGCCGACCAGACCGACGAATCCACACACGGTGCGGCTCCCGGAGCAGCAGGAGCGTGGTCCTTAACCAGCGCGGGGCGCAGGATCACCTGCCGAGGGCATCCGAGACAGCAGCCCGACGAGGATCCCGGCTTGGAACATCGCGTCGTAGTCGGCGCGGTGGACCTGGGTCGGATCCTGCGGAGGGAGGCCGAGGGCGACCTCGAGGGTCTCCTTGTTGGTGTCGAACCAATGCACGCCGAGGACGCCCATCGCGAGCGCCTTGGTGTCCAGAGCCTTGTAGCCGAACGGGTTCGGGAGGCCTTCCGCGTGATACGCGTAGGACACGAACGACCAGTCGAAGGGCGCGTTGTGACCCACGAACACCGGCTTCGATCCCACGCTGGACTCGGCCTGCAGCGCCGCCTCGACGAACGCGGTCAGGCGGCCGAGCGCGTCCCGGCGACCGAGGCCCTCGCGGGCGAGCCGGCCGAGATCGAGCTTGTTCACCGCCATCGCCCCGGGATCCACCCGCCCCGCGGCGGGGGCGAGCTCGAGGTACAGCGACTCGCCGATCGTCGGGGCGCCGCCGGGGCCGTGGCGGACCACCACCGCCCCGATCGACAGGCAGTCGTACAGCGCGGGCACCGGCCCCGAGCACTCGATGTCGACGCAGAACCAGGTCGCCCGCGGCCGAACCGTCACCCGCCCCTCCTGCCCGCCGGAGTAACGTGATCCACCGGTTGATCGGGACCCTCGCGGTGGTCGCTGCGTTCGCGGTGTCGGTGATCCCGTTCGTGGCGTGGATCGGCCTCGGGGTCCACCGGCACGCCTCCCCGCTCGCGATCACCGCCGCTGCGGTCGCCGTCTGCTACCTGCCGCCGTTCGCGGTCGCGCTGGTTCAATCCGGGGGCACCGCCCTGGGCCGCCGACGCGAGCGGCCGCTCGTGACCGCCGCGGTGCTCGCGGCGTGGTCGGCCACCCTGTTCGCGGTGCTGCCGGTGTACTTCCCGGGGGAGCGTCGGGAGGCGGTGGCGACCGGCCTCGGGCTGCTCGGGCTCGCGTCGGACGGGCTCCCGCAGCGCCTCGCGGCGACGCTGCCGGACGAGCCGGCGATGGCGACCCCCGAGGTCGCGGAGGCGGAGGTGATCCCGCCGACGATCCCGCCGCCGCCGGCGCCGCTGACCGAGGACCAGATCGCGCTGCCGTACGAGGGCGAGGGCCGGCGGCTGTCGGTGCCGGTGATCTTCGGCAACGCCGGGCACGAGGTCGAGCTCGAGATGATGTTCGACACCGGCGCCACCTACACCACGCTGTCCCGGCGGACCCTCGCCCGCCTCGGGGTGGTCCCGCGGGACGCCGACCCCTCGATCCGGCTCCACACCGCGAACGGGGACCGCGACGCCCAGCTCGTCCTGCTCGACGCGGTGTGGCTCGGCGACCTGAAGATCGACGGGATCGCGATCGCGGTGTGCGACGACTGCGCCGGCGACGACGTGGCGGGGCTCCTCGGCCTGAACATCTCCGGCGGGTTCAACGTGTCGATCGACGCCGACCGGCGCGAGGTGGTGTTCACCCGTCGGGCCACGTTCGACCGGAAGCTCGACGTGAAGCCGTTCACCGACCTGTCCGCCACGTTCACCCGCTACCCGGGCGGCCGGGTCGAGGTCACGGTCAAGCTCGACAACCTCGGCCGCCGCGACGTCCGGAGCGTCACGGCGTCGATCCGGTGCGGCGACGAGGACTGGCGGGTCGCGGTCGGGCCGGTCGCGTCGGGCGAGCTCGGCACCGTGAACCGGAAGCTGCCCGTCCACGAGGGCTGCGAAGCGTACGAGATCGGGATGGACGCCGCCGACTGGTG
>JBEBJW010000286.1:0-7505 GCA_040079715.1 Myxococcota bacterium
GAGCGGAGGGTCGCCCGGAGGGCGGCGGTCCGAAGGCGAGCCATCGGCATCTAGCAGGCCGGGAACCTCGCGAAGCGAGCTTTCCCGAGGCCTGCTAGAGCACCGATCGGGTAGTCGGACCGAGCACGCTGAGGCAGGCTCGTTCGCGGGTCGGGTGGGCATGCCGCAGGCATGCGCGACGGGCCGAGGGCGCGTACCCAGCGTACGAAACCGAGGCCCGGCCCGATCCTCGGACGAGACCGCCCAGCGGGCGACGGGAGACTACCCGGTCGGTGCTCTATGGGTCAGCCGCCCCGGATCCGCGCCAGCGCGGCGCGCCCGTCGTCCGACTGGGCCCAGTGCGCGAGGTGGCCGCGAGCCGCGACCGCCGACGCCAGCGCCCACCGCGGATCCGCCGCCGGCAGCGCCAACAGCTCGGTCGGCGACGGGAGCTCCCCCGGACCGTGCGGCGCGTCGAGCCCGTTGCGGTCGCCCGCCAGGCGGGTCCACCCGTCCGGACCGAGGAGATCGCGCACCGCCAGGATCCGCTCGGCGTCCGGCCCGACCACCACCCGCCGGTACGGCGCCGGGTCGGTGAGCGACGCGAGGATCGCGTCCACCACGAGCTCGGGATCCTGCGGCGGCTCGAGCACCGCCCGCTTCTCCTCCCCCCACCGGTCGCGGAGCGCGGCGTACGGCGAGGCCGCGTCCGGGGCCGGGCTCAGCGCGGCCGCCCGCTCGAGGAACCGCGTCGCGAACGCGCCCGGCTCGACGACCCGCACCCGGACCCCGAACGTGCAGGTCTCCTGGAACAGCGCGTCGGACATCGCCTCGATCGCGTGCTTGGTGGCGGCGTAGAACCCCGACTCCGGGAACACGGTCCGCCCCGCGACGCTCGACAGCTGGACCACCACCCCGCGGTTCTCCCGGATCGACGGGAGCAACGCCCGGGTCACCCGCGCCGGACCGACCACGTTCACGTCGAGCAGGTCGCGGAACGCGTCGACCGGCGCCTCCTCCTGGGTCGCGAACAGGGCGACGCCGGCGTTGTTCACCAGCAGGTCGACCGGCCCCCACCCGGTGGCGATCCGCGCCGCGCCGGACACCGCCCGGTCGTCGCGGACGTCCATCGGGAGCACCAGCAGGCGGTCGGTCGCCGGCAGCGCGTCCGGCCAGCCGGCGGTCGACTCGTCCGTCGCGACGACCCGGTGACCGAGCGCCAACAACCGCCGGGCCAGCGCGTGCCCGAACCCCGACCCGCACCCGGTGACGAACGCAGTCCACATCCGCTGGTCGTAAGCCGCCGGTGCGGTCAGCGCGAGACCCGGTTCTTGCCCGCGGCCTTCGCCCGGTACAACGCCTCGTCGGCGGCGGCGGTCAGCTCGGCCGGCGACGCGGGCGCGACCCGGACCGCGATCCCGACGCTGATCGTGACCCGGAGCTCGATCCCGTCGAGCTCGGCGCGCCAGGCCTCGACCTGCTGGCGGATCCGCTCGCCCACCGCCCACGCCGCGTCGTCGGTCGCGCCCGGGAGGTACGCGCAGAACTCGTCGCCGCCGAACCGGCAGACCTCGCCCTCGGACCCGACCACCCCCAGCAGCGAGGTGCCGACGCACGCGATCGTGTGGGCGCCGAACCGGTGCCCGTGCCGATCGTTGATCGCCTTCACCCCGTCGAGGTCCATCATCAGGACCGCGAGCGGGGTCCGGGTCGCCCGGGCGGCGCGGGCGGCCTCCTCGAGCAGGTTGTCGAACCGGTGGGTCGCGTGGAGCCCGGTCAGCGGGTCGGTGCCGGCGAGGCGCGCCATCTGCTCGAGGTACGCCGCCTCGGTGTCGTCGATCAGCGCGAACTTCACCACGGTCGACCCGAGGTGGATCTTGTCGCCGTCGGCGATCGGGACCCGCGAGGTGAGCGGGCGGTCGTTGTGGGCGGAGCCGTTGGTCGAGCCGAGGTCTTCGACCCACCACACCTGGTCTTCGCGCCAGACCCGCGCGTGCTGGCGGCTGATCCGCGCGTCGCGCAGGGTGAGCCCGGACGCGACCCGCCCGATCACCACCTCGTGGCCGACGAGCACGTGGGTGCCGATGTCCGCCGCCGCGCCGGCGATCACGACCAGCGACCCCGTCCGGGCGCCGGACGCGCGCGGGATCGGGATCCCGTGGAGGGTCGTGTCCGGGCTCAACGTCGCCGGGATCGTCGCCGGCGTGCTCCGCGGGCGATCGACCCGCGCGTCGGCGATCAGCGGCGTCCCCCCGTCGTCGCGGTCGTCGGTCCCCATGCCCCACCGAATCGGAGCCGCATCGTACTCCGTTCGTCGGCCGCCGGCGCCTGCGCGCGTATGATGGCGGGGTGAGCCGCCCCCGCGCGACCGTGATCCACGGCCTGTTGTTCCCGGCGTTCGGCCCGTTGGTCCGCGGCCGGATGGCGGGACCGGACGGGCGGAACGCGTCGGGCCTCGTGCTGATCGACACCGGCGCGACGATGTCCGGGGTCGACCGCGACGTGGCGCGCGAGCTCGGCCTCGAGACCCACGGGGCGGCGGAGTGGCGGGCGGTCGGCGGGAACCCGGCGGTGGCGGCGCTCCGGGTCGGCCGGCTCGCGCTCGGGGAGGACCCGCGCCAGTGGGAGCTCGACCTGATCGAGCTCGCGGGGCTGCGGTCGCAGATCGCGGGGTACACCCTGATCGCGCTGCTCGGGTGGGACTTCCTCGATCAGTGCCGGGTCGACCTCGACGGGCCGGCGCGGACGTTCCGGCTCGAGCTCCCGCGGCACTGAGCCCGTCGTGGGCCTACCCTGAGCCTCGCGAGCGCCGCTGTGCGCAGCCACCCCCGCTGGCGGCACGCGCACCGGCCCATCCCTGGCGAGTCGGTCAATGGTCAGTGCTTGGTCAGCGCCCGGACCGGCCAGACCAAGGCAGATTCCAGGCAGGAGGTCCGATTGGCTTTCTGGCGACACATCCCCACTCTCCTTCTTGGGGTCCTCGTGCTCGCGCCCGCATGCGACCGGGTACACCTGTGCGGCGACAGTGATGGTGACGGGAGCTGCGATGAGTTCGACGCCTGCCCGTTCCACCCTGCCGAGCCGGAGACCGGGGCGCTGGTGCGCGGCACGGTGGTGTGCCAATCGCTCGACAACACGACCGAGACGCAGTTCCAACTCGCGTCGCTGCCCGTGCACTCGCGCTTCGGCGACGCCACCACCGACTGCGCCGGGGCCTTCGCGATCCCGGTCGCCGACGCTGCCACGCTGACCGACGGACCGGTGGACGTGTCGTACTACTACGACAGTGAAGTGTTGGGCCCCAACCGGGCGACCACCCGCCTGCGGGTGATGGACGACCTCGAGGTCGCCTGGGGTGCATCCCCGTTCCACACCGGGTTCTTCAGGACCCTGCAAGGGACCCGGACCACGGTGGACGGGCGCACGGTGCTGGAGCTCGAGCCGCTGGTCATCAAGACCAGCGAGTGCGAAGCGTGGCGAATCGGCACGGTGTTCGTCGACGACTACCACAACACGTCATTCGAGCCTGTCCCCGGTGGGTTCCTGCAGTACATGCGCCGCTCGGCCGTGTTCGACACGACCCCCTACGCATTCTACGATCACGTCGATCTTGCCTCGAACATCCTCGCACTGTACCCGGACCGCTTCGACCGAGAGCTCACCCTGTTCCACGAGTCCGGACACATCGTGCGCGACGTGTTGGACGGAGACCTGTCACACTGGAATGGCGACAACGTCAACTACCGGTACGCCCGCTGCCACACGGGCACGGAGATCTTCGAGGAGCCGTTCGCGTTCCACGAGGGCTGGGCCGACTACTGGATGCAGGCCCGGCGCGGTGGGCGAGCGCGGTTGTCCAGCACCACCAGCACGACCGCATACTGTGGCCTCGAGGCGGGCCCGAACGGACTGACGCTGACGCCGGACCACCTCGACTGGGTCGAGACCCTGATCGCCGATCATCTGCTCGATCTGGCCGAATGTGTGGGCGATGGCACCCCCGCAGTGGGCGACCGAGAGATGTTGCGAACGCTGGAGGACAATCGAGGTTCGATCCACAGCATGTGGGAGTTCGAGGAGGCGCTCTGTGCAGCGCACGACTGCTGCGGTCTCGATCGCACCGAGGCGCCGCCGAAGTGCCCGCCCGGCTACGAAGACGACGGGCTCAGCTGCAGAGGGTTCGGCTACGTCATTCGGCACTATCGCGGATAGGCGCCTCGACCGCGCGGGCCAGTGAACTGCGCAGCGGACCGTGGCGCCCGTACGTGAGCGCGTCCAGGACGGGTCCCCACAGTGACACGTGCCCAGGTGGACTGCGGCGCGGCGCTGGTCGGTGGCTTCGTACGTGGTCCGGGGGAGGGTGCCGGGGTCCGGACCGGAGGATGGGGATCCGCAGGTCGGCCGGCGGCGGACAGCGCCGGGTGGCGTCCCGTCCCCCGCGCCCGGTCGGTGCGCAACCTGGCGGTTCATGGCCGACAGCGAGCGCGACACCGGCGTCGATCCGGAGCGCTACCGGTGACACCGGAGCACGGGGCGGAGCTCGACCGGCTCGACCTCGCCGAACTGCGGGTACGGATCGCGCGCATGCGCTGATCCCCTGGTTCAGCGCAACCGGAGCTCGACCGCGGCGGGTCGGGCCAAGACCTCGTCGGCGGGCAGGCCGGTCAGCGCGCGGTCCGCGCCGACCACCACCAGCCGCGCGCCCGCCGCCGGCGCGTCGAGGGCCCACGCCCCGTCGACCAGCCCGTCCCCGGTCCCGGTCGCGAGGACCGTCGGTGGCTCGTCGGCGACGACGTACACGATCGCGAAGTACGGCGCCTCGAGGTCGGCGAGCTCGACCCGGAACCGGTCCCCGGCCGCGAGCGGCGCGCCGTCCCACACCGTGCTCGGGCGCTCGGCGCCGTGCTGGACGTACAGCAGCGCCGTCGGCCCGCCCTTCACCCCGACGTACGGGGCCCGGGGGACGACGAGCAGCGCGACGATCACCGCCGCAGCCAGCACCGGCCACCACCACCACGCCCGCCGACGCGGTCGCGGACGGTCCAGCTCCAGCACCCACGCCGGGACCTCGTCGAGCGGCGCGGTCGCGGCGAGGTGCGCGTCCCACTCGGGGTCTCCGCGGAGCGGCGCCAATCCCTGCCGGTCTCCGGCCGCGATCCGGGTGTCGACGTCGAGGTATGAGGGCCGGTCACGCATCGTCGGCTCCGATGGCCTGGAGGTGTTCGTCGAGCTCGGCGAGCCGGCGGCGGACGGTCCGCTCGCTGGTCCCGACGAGGGTGGCGATCTCGCGCTGGGTCAGCCCGTCCAGTCGCGACAGGATCAACAGCTCGAGCGAGGGGGCGTCGAGGGCGCCGATGACCCGGTGGAGGAGCGCGCGGGCGGCAGTGATCCGCTCGGGACCCGGGCCCGCGACCTCCGCGGCCCGGCTCGGCTCGGCGACGCGGTTCGCAGGCGACCGCAGCCGGTCCACCGCGATCCGGGTGCTGGTGGTGTACAGCCATGCGACGACGGCGCGCGGGTCGGACACCTGATCCCGGCTCTGCCACAGCCGGGTGAACGTCTCCTGCGCCACGTCCTGGGCCGCCGCGCCGTCGCCGAGCATCCGCCGGCACTTCCGCAGCAGGATCGGGAAGTGGCTCCGGTACAGCGCCACCACGTCGACCGACCCGCTCACTCGGCGTCCGTCCGGTGCCCGCCCCAGGTCGCGGTGACGCCGACGAACCCCACCTGCGTCGGCTGGTCGAGGCGGTCGAGGTCGAGCTGGACCGCGTAGTCGAGGTCGAGCCAGGCGTGCTCGGCGAGCTGGAACTGGACCAGCGGCAGCGGTCGGGATCCGCGCCGGAGCGCCCCGCCGAACGTGACCCCGGTGCCCCCGTCCGGCCCGAGTCGCTGTTCGGCCCCGACCGACGGCCGGAACGTCGCCTTCGGCCCGAGGTGGATCTCCGGACCGAGCGCGGCGCCGAGCCGCGGAGGCAGCACCTCGACCAGCGCGGTCGACAGCGACGTGCTCGACTCGGTCCACCCGGAGGCGACCAGGCCCACCATCGGCGACAGCGGGCGGCGGACGTCGACCCCGCCGCCGAGATCGCCGTAGATCCCGAGCGTCAACCCGCCCGGCGCGGCGTACCCGAACCCGACGCCGCCGTCGCGGAACCCGCCGGTGACCAGGAGCTCGAACCCGTCCGGCCGCCCGAGCCGGAGCCCGGCCCCGAACGGGAACGACACCGACACCCGATCGGTGATCCCGTACACGAGGCCGGTGCGGACCCGCATGTACCGGTCGAGGGTCCCGGTCGGATCCGGCGCGACCTCCGACCCGACCCCCGCGTGGACCAACCACCCCCCGCGCGCGGGAGAGAGCTGGTCGATCGCCGCCGACCCGTCGCCCTTCATCGCCACGAGACCCGGGTCGAGCCGGACGAACCGATCGGGGTCCACCGCCTCCGGCACGCCGGCCTGGACGACGAACTCGGCGACGTCGACCTCGCCCGCCGCCGACCGCCGGGCGACGTACCGACCCGGGGGCAGGACGAGCGAGGCGGGCTGGCGATCCTCGGGCAGGTCGGCCACGTGGACCCCGGTGTCGAGGGCGTACACCGCCAGCGCGCCCCGGTCCCACCGGAGCTCGACCGCCGATCGCGCGCCCCGGAGGTCGGCGAGGACCACGTCCTGGCGCCCCCGCACGTCGAGGTGGAAGCTCGGGTGCTGGGTGGTGCCGGCGAGGACGGTCGAGTCGTGGATCGTGCGGGCGCGCGCCCAGTCGAACGACTCCCCGAGGGTGATCAGGCCGTCGGCGTCGGTGTCGGCGGCGCCGCGGTGGTGGCTGAACACCGAGCCCCCGAGCACCTCGAGCTCGTGGGCGTCCTCGGCGCCGCTGCTGGCCGCGAGGTAGGCGGTCCCTGCGCTGGCGAGCGACGGGACGGCGAACGGGGCCACCGCGGTCGGCCCCTTCGCGCCGGTCCACCCGCCGCCCTGGCACGCGTCGACGACCCCGATCCGGACCTGCGCCGGGACCGCGTCGAGCGCCTGCTTGAGCGCCAGGATCGACAGCGGCCGCCCGCCGGGGAACAGCGCCTCGGTGTCGGCGTGGCCGCTGTAGTACAGCAGGAACGTGTCGGCGTCCGGGCTGTCGGCGATCGCGGCGAGCAGCGCGTCGGGCGTCGGATCCCGCAGCAGCGCCACGCGGTCGGCGTCGAACCCGCCCACGTCGATCAGCACGTCGCGCACGGCCTCCGCGTCGGCTTCGGCGTACCGGAGCGGCGGGCGGCCGGGCGGAGGGGTGTCGGTCCCGACGACCACGGCGTACGGGGCAGCGGTCGCGTCGGCGAGGAGCAGCAGGGCGATCACGGGGTCCTCCGATCTGGCCTCTGGAAGACGGCGGAGCCCCGCGAGACCGGCCAACGATTCTGTCAGGGCGTGAGCCACTCCGGCGGGTACGGCGTCGCGACCGGCGCGCCGCCCACCAGCCGCCACACGCAGCGCCGCGCGTCGTCGGCGGCGAACTCGATCCCGCCCTCCCCTTCGCA
>JBEBJW010000287.1:0-7501 GCA_040079715.1 Myxococcota bacterium
GTCCACCACCGCGGCGGCCGTCCGCGGACCGGCGAGCAGCGCCCGCGACACCCGCCCGAGCAGGTCGAGGGGGGGGCCCCCCGACGAAGCGCTCGGGAAAGCGCCGATTCCTGTCGGTTCCGGCATCGTCCCCGGCTGTATCCTCGCGCTCAGCGATCGAGCAGGTCGTCGAGGTAGGTGTCCGGCGAGGCCCACAGGGTCTCGGTGGTGCACGGGCCGTCGAGCGGCTCCACGTCCTGGTCGATCCGCAGCGTTCCATCGACGATCGCGATCTGATCGGGGTCTCCCGCGGGCAGCGTCACGGTGAGCGACCACGGATCGGCCCCGTGGACCGCGGAGTCCCAGTCGAGGTGGTCGTACACAGCGCCGTCGACGGTCAGCGACGCGGTGAACGGCACCGTCGCGTACCCGAGGTCCGGCCGGAGCGCCGGATCGGTCGTCGCCTCGATCGCGACCGCGGTGTGCGACGCCGACCGGCAGGTCACCGCGGTCACGGTCCGGGCCCGCGCCAGCAGATCCCGCGGGAACGGGGCGTCGGTCACCTCGTCCGGCAGCCCCGCCGCGGACGGCTCGAGCGACCGGGCCTGCTTCAGCACGAGCCGCTGGCCGCGATCGGGGCCCCCGACGGTCACCGGCCAGCCCCCGTCGACCTCGCGGAACTCGAGGTCGAGCGTCAGGGTGGACCGATCGAGCGCCGGGGCGAGCGCTGCGTTCTCGACCTCGAGCCACCGGTCGACCACCGGGCGGGTGAGGTCGAACAGGGTGCGCAGCTCGGCGTCGTCGAGGACCGCCCCGTCCGGGAGCTCGGTCGAGGCCTGGAGCCGCTCGATCCGGGTCGCGGACGCGTCGCCGCGCACCACCGCGACCTCCGGCAGGATCAGCCGGCACGCGTCGACCGGCGGGTTCGTGACGCTGATCGCGCCGAGCTGCGCGTTCACGACCATCTCGTACGCGTCGCCGGTCGGATCGGTGGGCGGGAGGCGGGTGAACGTGATCACCCCGTTCGACAGCTCGTGATCGTCGGCGAAGTTCGCGTGGACCAGGACGCCCATCGCGCCGTTCTCGTGCGGGATCCCGGCGGTGTGGCGCTCCTCGAACGCCTCGAACCCCCAGTACGAGCCCCACACCCGCTGGAGCGCCGCCTCGATCGTCTCGTCGCCGTCGCCCTGGAGGTAGCCCGTGTGGCTCTCGTACAGGCCGGCGCCGACGAATCCCTCGACGTCCTCGATGTTGCTCGACGAGCGCAGGCGCAGACCCTGGTCCGGCGCGTATCCGCCGAACGCCGCCTCCAGCGCCGGGGTGATGGCACCCAGGATCGCCGGATCGACCGGCGTGTCGACGAACAGCCCGCGCACGCCGTCGCCCCGGGCCCGGTCCCCGACCCAGTCCCCGGCCGGGTACCGGGCGAACAGGTCCTCGGCGTAGGCCTGATCGACCGGCTCGGGGTACCTCCCGTCGTACGCCGACCGCCCCTCGAGCACGAGGTACCGGCCGCGGGCGTCGCCCGGGTGGGCGAACTCCGGAGCCGCCAGCAGCGTGTCGACGAACCCCATCTGCGCGACCTGGGCCTGGTACGCGCGGATCGTGATCCCGACGGGGTCATCGGGGGTCTCGGTCCCCACGTCGAGCAACACCAGGAACCCGGCCGACTTTCCGCCGAGGATCTTCCGCTCGGTCAGCAGGGCGTCGGCCGACACGGTCTGCAGATCGACCGTCCACGGCGCGGTCGAGCCGTCCACCGGGTCGAGGGTCGGGGTGGTCGCGGCCTGGAGCGCGGTCCACTCCTCGTACTCGGCGGCGGTCATCGCGGTGACCTCGAACCCGTCCGGGGCCGTCGCCCGGATCGCCACGTGCGCCCCGATCCGGCTCCAGTCGTCCCACTCCGGATCGTCGGCGAGCCCCGCGACGTGCAGGTTCGGGATCCCGCGGCTCTCGGCCAGGAGCGCGATGTGCGCGAGCGGCGTCTGCGGGACCGCGGTGATCAGCGCGGCGCACGGCGGCAGCAGGTCCGGGACCTGCTCGAGGACCAGCACGTCGGTCGCCTGCGCGTCGTCGAGCGACTCGCCGGCGTGGATCACCCGGACCCGGCCGGCGACCGTGCCCTCGTGGTACACCTCGACCGTCCCGGGCGCGGCGGTCAGCGCGTCGTACCCGAGCACCCGGTCGGCGTACGGCAGGTCCTCGGCGACCATCCGATCCGCCAGGACCTGCTGCGCGGGCGACCGGACCAGCCACCGGAGGTCGCCGGCGATCTCCGGGCCGAGGTGGCGGGTCAACAGCTCGAAGTACACCACCAGGTCGTCGTACGCGATCGGGTCGCTGTACTCGAGCTCGAACGCCCACAGCTCCTCGCGGTCCGCGGTCGCCGGCGCGTGGACCAGCGTGCCGACCCCGATCACCCGGATCGACCCGAGCGCCAGGTCGTAGAACCGGAACGACGTGAGGCGGCCGGTGGCGGTGAACCACGCGAACTCCGTCGGGAACAGGCTCGCGAGGTCGACCGACCGGGCCCAGTCCTCGAGCGCGTCCCAGGTCGTGAACGACCCGTCGAACGGCTCGTACTGGCCCTCGCCCTCGACCGGCTGGCCGTTGAGCATCCGGAACAGGTACCACTCGTCGTGCAGCGCGTAGAACCGGTTGTCGAGGAACACCGCGTGGCGCGCGCTCGGGTCCTGGAACGACAGCAGGTCGAACTTCGCGACCGACAGGCCGGCGCGGGTCTCGGCCAGCGCCTCGAACCCGGCGGCGGTGGCGATGCACGGGACGGTGTGGTCGTCGAACCCGGGCTGGGGCACGAGGCACGGATCCGGCGGCGGGGACTCGTTCGGCGCGCCCGGGGTGGGGATCGCCTGGACCCGCCACCGCTCGCCGCCGTCGCCGTACCGGCCCCACGCGACGTCGCCGTCGAGCGCGGGGACGTCCACCCGATCGACCTCCGCGCCGGCCGGGTCGACCAGCGACACGGTCTCGCCGTCCGACGACACGCCGAACGGGGCGTGGAGCTCGCCCTGGTCGGGGTCCTCGTCGGCGACGACCACCAGGAGGGCCCCAGCGCCGAGCGGGATCGCCGGGAACGCGAACACGCCCCCGTCGTCGTCGGTGAGCGTCCAGCCCGCGAGCGACGGGATCGCGTCGCCCGGGTTGTACAGCTCGACGAAGTCGTCGTACTCGGGGCACTCGGCGCTGTCGGGGTCGACCCACGCGGCGTCGTTCTTGGCCAACACCTCGTTCACCACGAGGTGGAGCCCCGTCTCCGTCGCAGCGTCGTCCCGACACGCGAACAGCCCGACGACCACTCCGAACGCCCAGCCGGCGATCGGCATCACGGCACGCTCCGTCAGCCCCGGCTCACCGTATCACGGCAACGTCAGATCCCGCTCGGAGCCGTCCGCGTCCTGGATCACCAGCAGCAACCCCGGCGCCGCGGCCGGCAGGTCCTGGAGCGACGACACCGCCGTCTCGCCGATCCGGACGATCCGGGTGCCCTCGTCGAGGCCGTCGACCGCGCTCTTCACCACCCGCAGCCCACCGGACGGCGGGAACGGCTGGACCACCCGGATCCGCCCCCAGTCGCGCTCCTCGGCGAACTGCTTCACGATCGCGTCGAACTTCGGGCGCGGCAGGCCGTATTTCGCGTCGACCTCGACCCCGCCGGCCCCCTCGGTGACGTTCGACTCGACCAGCAGCGCCTTCGGCTCGGTCCCGACCGCCTCGAGGAACCGCTGGACCTCGGACGGGGGAACGTCGACCGCGCCGGCCGAGATCCCCCGCGCGGCGGAGATCTCGCGGGCGATCGCGGACACCAGGGTCCCGAGCGCCTTGTCGCGGGCCGCGGCCTCCGCCTCGTCGCGGGTCCCGTACGGCCCGCCGTGCCCGCTCGCGACGACCTGCTCGGCGCCGAGCTCGAGGTGATCGGCGCCGCCGGTCTCGGGCATCCCGTCGTGCCGCCGGAACAGGGCCCCCGCCCCGGCGAAGATCAGGCCGACCACCACGACCAGCACCCCGAGCCCCGCGAGGCCGGACGACAGGCCGAGCAGCGCGCCGAACGGGATGCTCCGGTGCGGGACGTCGTCGCCGGCGCGCCCGATCACCAGCGTGGTGCCGCACACCGGGCACGGCGCGGGCTTCGACAGCGCCTCCTCCCACGCGCCGTTCGCGACCTCGACCGTGGCCCGGCGCGGCGCGTCGCAGCTCGGGCAGTGGCCGTCGAGGGCGAGCGACGCGATCCGGAGCATCGGGATCGGCCCGCCGCGCAGCGACTCGGCGAGCGACACCGGCGCGCCGTGGACCACCACCCCGCGGACCCCGGGCGCCGCCGCGCGCAGGGCCGTGATCAGCGGGGAGACGCCGCCGCCGGACACCACGGTGACCTGGGTGAGGTCGACCACCAGCTCTCCGTCGGCTCCGTCCATCGCGGAGCGCCACCGCACGCTGGTCGCCATCTCGCCGACCAGCACGAGGCGCGTCACGTCGCCCTGAGCGTGGCGGTGGAGCTTCGGCTCGTCGACGACCGTGGCCTTCGACGCGGCGCGGGTCGCCTTCGCGGCCGCGGCGGCGAACGCCTCGCGGGTCTCTTCGTAGTGGGCCGCCCCGCCGCACTTCGGACACTTCAGGGTCGGCGGCTCCCGGGCCGCGACCGCGTCGCGGTGTGCCGCGACGTCGATCTTCGCCTGAAATCCGGTCTTGCAACGTTCACAGCGGTACGGAGCGTTGAACGACGGCACTGCGGTTCGGGCCTCGCGGAGGTCGGACCGGCACGGGTTGCACCGGGATCAGAATGGGATCGGTAGCACAGCGCAAACGGGTCGGTCTCGGCTCGACCCGACCCGAACCCGACACCGGAGTCTCCCACGGAGCGGCCCGCGGTGCACCGGGCGCGCGATCGGTTTTCCTCCGCCGAGCCGAACCGGCCCGGAGCGGTCGAGCGGGAATCCCAGCCGCGGGGACGGCGGGACCGATCCGGTTTCGCGGAGTCGCGGGCGAACGGCTTCTTGGATACCATCAGAGCATGACGTCCGACGCGCCTCCGCACCGCCGTCGTCGCGACGCCCTCGCGCGCCGCGTGCCGGGCCCGGTCCTGCTCGTCGGCAACGGGCAGCGCTCGCGCAACCTGCCGATGAACAAGCTCCCGTTCCGGCAGGACTCGTCGTTCCTGTACTTCACGGGCTGCGCGCTGCCGGACGCGGCGGCGCTGCTGCACGACGGGCGGTTCGAGCTGTTCCTGCCCGAGCCGGCGGACGACGATCCCCTGTGGCACGGCTCCGTGCCGTCGCTCCCTGCGCTCGGGGAGCGGTACGGCGCCGATCGCGTCCACCCGCGGTCCCGGCTCGAGGCGATCGCCGCGCCCCTCCGCCCGCGGACGATCGCGGTCGCCGACGACGCCGCCACCGCGGTCGCGTCCCACCTGGCGGATCGACCGCTCCGGTACGGGGTCGACAACGGAGACGACGCGCTGATCGACGCGATCATCGCGCTCCGCCGGGTCAAGCAGGCCGAGGAGCTCGACGAGATCCGGGAGGCGGCGCGCCTGACCGCGATCGCGTTCCGGGCGGCGATCGGGGCGACCCGCCCCGGCAGCACCGAGCGCGGGCTGTGGACGCTGTTCGAGGCGGTGCTGCGGATCCACGGCGCCACCACCGGGTACGACACGATCCTGACCCAGTCGGGCGAGGTCCTGCACCACTACGGCCACGACGCCGAGCTGACCGCCGGGCGCCTCGTGCTGCTCGACGGCGGCGGCGAGCTCGCCTCGGGGTACGGCGTCGACGTGACCCGCACCTGGCCCGTGTCCGGTCGCTACACCGCCCGCCAGCGCGCGGCGTACGACGCGGTCCGCGAGGCCCAGCACGCGGCGATCGCCCGGTGCACCGTCGGGATGCGGTACCGGGAGGTCCACGACACCGCCTGCCGGGTGCTCGCGCGGTTCCTGATCGACGAGAAGCTCGTGTCCGGCACGGTGGACGCGGTGGTCGAGGCGGGAGCGCACGCGGTGTTCTTCCCGCACGGGGTCGGGCACCTGCTCGGCCTCGACGTGCACGACCTCGAGAACTTCGGCGATCGCCCGGCCTACCCGAAGGGCCAGGGCCGTCCGTTGCCGTTCGGCACGAGGTACCTCCGGCTCGATCTGCCGCTCGAGGCCGGGTGGGTGGTGACGATCGAGCCCGGGTTCTACGTCGTGCCCGCGATCCTCGGCGACGCTGCGCTGCGGTCCACGTTCCGCGGGGTGGTCGACTTCGACCGCGCCGCCGGGTGGATCGGGTTCGGCGGGATCCGGATCGAAGACGACGTGCTGATCACCTCCTCCGGTCCGGACGTGCTGACCAGCGCGATCCCGAGCCGGGTGGATCAACTCGAGGGCGGCGTCGGCACCGGGTCGACGGCGGAGGCGCTGCTGTGGGACCCCTGATCGGCGTGGTGGTGGTGGCGCTCGCGGCCCTGGTCGCGCTCGCGGTGTGGCGCGGACGGCAGGTGTCGGTCGCGTTGGCGGGGGCGGAGTGTCCGGACTGCCGGGTGCCGCTCGTGCCGTTGCGGACCGAGGGCGCGGGCCCGGTCCTCGCCGGGGCGGACACGGATCCGGTGACGACCTGGGCGGTCCTCGCCTGCCCGCGGTGCGAGCGGGTGGTGACCACGGTGGGCGGGCTGCCGAGCCCGATCGCGGACTGCCCGTCGTGTCGCCAGCGGTCGCTGGTGGTGTACGCGGAGCGCGCGGACGGCGCGGTGGTGGTCGACGAGTGGTGCGACCTGTGCGGGCGCCGGCACCGGGCGACGGTGTCGACGCGCCTGGCCCCGGCGTCGATCCGCCCGCGGACGGAGCCGACGACGGCGACGCCGGAGTCGAAGGGCCGGGTCCTGCCGTTCCGGAGGCAGTAGCGGCGCGAGCCGACTGGCTTCTGCTGCCGCAGGACTCGATCGTGGCGGTGGGCCGGGACGCAGCGAACGCGGCTTCTGCTGCCGCAGGACTCGATCGTGGCGGTGTGGACAGGCCGGCAAGCATTGTCGGGATCCACGGGTCGGCCGTCGGCGCGGAGCTCCGGGTGGCGTCCCGTCGCACGACCGCTGCCGCAGGACTCGGGCGGAAGCCGGGGAGGGCCGAGGCACGCTGCCGCAGGACGAGGTGGACGCTGGTGGCGCCCTCCTCCGCACCGCGGCTCCCGGGATACCGCGCGCGCCGCGTCCGGCAACGGAGGCCATCCCCTTCGGCTTCGTCGGCAAGCCGACGGCCTGCAGGGTCCCCGGCCTCCATTGCCTCCCGCTGCCCGCGCTGGTGGGCTGGCCAGTGCGCGGTGCGGAGGAGGGTGTGGCGGCCGGGACGCGACGGACGGGACGCGGTGAGCGGCGGGCGCCCACGCCGGCCACGCGGACCAGGGCGCCCCGAACGCCACACCCCGCGCCCGCGGCCCGCCTCGGTCCGGAGCTCCGCGCCGCCGGAGGCCGTGTGGATCCCATACCTGCCTGCGTGGTCCGCTGGGTCTGCGTGGTCGGGGTCCGGTCGCCCTCCGGG
>JBEBJW010000288.1:0-7500 GCA_040079715.1 Myxococcota bacterium
GCATCGGTGGGAGCTTCGGGGACGCGAGTGCCATCACCGCCAGGGTGGTGGCGAGCGCGGCGCCCGCGTTCAGCGCGGCGACGATCCGCCGGGCGCGGCGATCGGACTTCGGCGCGGGGTTGGCGCGCATGTCACTCTCCTGCCATCGGTGGGAGCTTCGGGGACGCGAGTGCCATCACCGCCAGGGTGGTGGCGAGCGCGGCGCCGGCGTTCAGCGCGGCGACGATCCGCCGGGCGCGGCGATCGGACTTCGGCACGGGGTGGATGCGCATGTCAGTCTCCCTGCAACGCTGGAAATTTCGGGGACGCGAGCGCGACGACCGCCAGGGTCGTGGCGAGCGCGGCGCCGGCGTTCAGCGCGGCGACGATCCGCCGGGCGCGGCGATCGGACTTCGGCGCGGGGTGGGTGCGCACGTCAGTCTCCCTGCAACGGCGGGACCTTCGGGGACGCGAGCGCCATCACCGCCAGGGTGGTCGCGAGGCCCGCGCCGGCCTGCAGGACGGCCCGCACCCGCGTGCGGCGCCGCTCGGCCTTCGGCTCGGATCGGTCGTTCGGGGTCGTCATCGTCACCTCTCTTCGTCCGGGTTGCCCAGTCGGCCTGCGATCAGGAACAGGGCGCCCTGCTTCGGGCCGTCCCCGACCCCGATCTCGGTCAGGCTGTCCGGGCCGGCGTCGCACTGGTCCGCCGACCCGAGATCGATCCACATCGTCAGCGGGCGCGCGGCCGGCCGCTCCGACGTGCCCGGCGGATACACCGCGACCCGCGCGAGCCCGCCGCGCTCCTCGAGGATCTCCGCGTGATGGCCCGCGTACCGCAGACCCGCCCGGGGATCGCCGACGTGCGGCCAGTACACCACGCTCGTGTACTCGTGGACCCGCCCGGAGGTGCCGCGCGGAGGGCACGCCGGCCGCACGCCCTCCGGCAGCCGCTCCCGGAACCGCTGCTCGAGGTACACCACCGCGACCAGCGCCAGCTCCGGCCACCGCGGTCCGAGCGTGGTCCCGCCCGTCGCGCCGGTCGGCCCGGCGAAGCAGTCGTCCACCTCGACGGCGTCCCACGGGATCGCCCCCGCGACGGCCGCGTTCGGCGTGCGCGCCAGGTCGACGGTGACGAGCCGCGCCGGGTCGAACCCGTGGTCGGTCGGCTCGTCCGGCCAGAACGCACACCGCGTCTCGCCGTCGATCCGGCCGAGGAACGCGCCCGTTGCCAGGAAGACACTCCGCATCCACGGAGCGTACCGTCGGTGGACGCGACGGGGCATTCCAACTCGTGCCGGGTTGTGTCACGCCAGAGCGATCCGCAAACCGCGATCCGAGGGACCGCGCGCCCAGGACGTCCGCGAGCCCGCGCTACGGGACAGCGACCGTGCGCTCGCCTCCGCCCGGTCGCCGGGTCAGAACTCCCACGCGATCCGCGACTGGAGCGTGAAGAACGCGCCGTCCGGGTCGAGGCCCGCCGTCTCGAGCGGCACCCGGTCCGTCACCTTCGCGTACGCGCCCTCGAGCGCGAACCGGAGGTGGTCCGCCCAGTCGATCTTCACCGCGGCGTCGAGCTCCCACCCGATCGTGTCCGCCGTCGCCTGGAGCGGGGTCGGCGCGTCGCACCCGACCGCGTCGTCGTCGTTGCACCGGAGCACCGCCCCGTCCGGCGCGTTCGGCCAGGCCACCACCGCGCCGAGGATCCCGGTCCACCCGTCGCGCGGGCGGACCGTCACCGTCGGGAACAGGTACGCGCTCGAGTACACGCCGCCGTTCGACCACAGCCCGCGGGCCGCCGTGGTCCGCACCGCGGCCGTCACGTCGGCCAGCACCATGTCGTACAGCACGAGCCCGACGTTGTGGTCCGGGTTCAGCGCCCGGCCGGTGAACGTGGCGTCGGTCACGTCGTCGTCGCCCGAGGCCGACCCGACCTCGAGCAGCGCGTCGAGCTTGCCGTGGGCGTACCCGGCCTTCGCCGCGAACCCCGCGATCGACACGTCCTTGCGGAGCGGGTCCGGGGCGGTCGCGTCCGGCAGCGGCAGCGCGCGGGTCTCGCCCGCGATCGTCAGCACCTCCGACTCGAGGTACACCCGGTTCGCGGTCGACTTGACGTGCCCGTCGACGATCCACACGTTCGAGTCCGTCTCGCGTTGGCGTCGGTTGACGGTGTACACGCCAGCGGTGAGGTCGCCCCGCCCGCCGAGGTACGCGACGTCGACGCCGCGGTACACGAGCACGTACACCATCTGCCACACGTCGTCGTCCTGGTCCGCCCACCAGTCGGGGCCGCGCGACGCCGGGGCCCGGGTGTCGTCGACGTAGCTGTGGTCGAGGTCGGTCACCCCGTCGCCGTCGGTGTCGCACCGCCGGTCGAACCCGTCGTCCGCCGCGGTCCGGCCTGGGGTGCAGGTGTAGCCGTAGTACTGGGACAGCGGGTCCTCGACCAGCCGGTCGACCGCGACCGCGGCGTACAGCGGGACCTCGGTGTCTTCGTGGCCGATCACCTTCTGGCCGATCGCGATCGGACGCGTCGCGAACAGGATCCGGTCGTTGGTCGACGGGAACGACGACTCGCCGAACGGCTGGTCGAACGAGTCGCCGGGTGACACCAGCAGCGACATCCCCCACTCGGACGGCATCCGCCCGACCCGCACCACCCCGACCGGGACGGTGAACTCGGTCCAGACGCGCCCGACCTCGACCGTCGGTTGGGTCTGGCCCTCGAGGTCGGTGGCGGACGGGTCGCCGGCGAACAGCGGCACACTCGCGCCGCCGGCGTTGTCACCGAACACCACGCCGTCGAGCGCCCGAAACTCGACCCACAGCTTCGCGACGTCCTTGTACGCGAACCGCGGGCGGAGCCACAGCCGCTGGTCGAGGTACCGCGCGTCCCGGTACCCGTCGCCCGTCCCCTGGGACGCGAACCGGTGGGACCACAGGTACCCGCGGACCCGGTAGTGGCCCTCGAACGTCACCGACACGTCGTCCTTCGGCAGCAGGCCGACCCGGGTGTCGGTCAGCTCTTGCTCCACCGCGGCGAGCGCGGCCTGCTGCTCGAGGAGCTGCTGGCGGAGCGCCTCGACCTCGGCGGCCAATGGGTCCGGCGTCGGGAGCGGGACGTCGGTCGGCGGCTGCGACGCGGCCTCGTCCGGGGTCGGCGTGGTCGTCGTCGTCGGCTCCGCCGGGGTCTCCGACGGCGCCTGCGACGGCATCTCTGCGGCCACCGGTCCAGGGGGCGGGGGCGGAGCCGTCGTCTCGGGCTGTTGCGCGCGGGCGACCGCGACCCAGGCGAGCAGCATCTACCGAGCCGCCAGGCAGGTCGACGGGTACTTCACGCCGTCACCGTAGCCGGCGAACACGTTGGCGATGTTGATGCTGTCGGCCTCGGAGGTGATCTTGGACGCGCCGAGCAGCACGAGCTCGCCGTCGACCTGGCCCCACATCTGGACCTCGAGGTCGCCCGGGGGCACGTTCGCCGCGACCCACAGGCCGTCGGCGCTGGTGAACTTCTGGTCGCGCGCGGGGAAGCTCTCGACGAAGTAGTTGACCTGGAGGGTGTCCGGGATGTTCCCGTCGGCGTCGAGGACCACGACCTGCGCGCCCTCGATCTTGCCGGCCGGGTCGTCGCTGTCCTGCGACGGATCGCGGCCGCAGTCGTACGCGGTGCCCGCGATGATCGCGAGGTCGGACTTGACCTCGATCCCGAGGATCGCCGGGATCAACTGGTAGGTCACGTCGGACACCGACACGAACGACGCCCCCTCGACCGCGGCCCCGGCGGCGGCGCCGTAGATCTGGTGGGCCTTGTAGGTGGTCTTGGTCAGGGTGGGGCCGCCCTCGGTCGTGACCCGGTAGGTGAGGGGATCGCACGCCCCGCCGTCGGACAGCGCGATGGTCCCGTTCACGTCGCTGGTGCCGGTCACGTCGGGGGTGCCGCCGACGGCGTCGTCGGTGAACAGCGCGACGGTGGCGCCGGCGACCGCGGTGCCCTCCTCGAAGTCCTCGACGAACCCGTTGACCGGCAGGGCCTGCTGGTTCGCCGGGTCCGCCGACGAGGTCAGCCAGGCGATCGTCGCCGGGTCGGCCGACGGGGTGAAGCAGTCGAACGTCCCGGAGGCGGGCTGGTCGACGTTCACGAACTCGGCGAACCGGTCGGCGGGGTCGGTGGTGCCGCCGCCGTCGTCGCCATCGGCCCCGCCGGAGCACGCGACGAGCGCCACCGGCAGCATCATCGACACCGTCACTGCGAATCCGAACCGCATCGCGCCTCCGTGGGCCGCGGCCCGGGGGGATCGCGGCGGCGGCCCGTCCTATTCCGCGCCCGCGGCGGGTGCCACGTGGACGGCAGGGGACTTGCTCCGTCGCGCCCGCGGGGTTCGACCTGTCCCCGTCGTACCGAGGCCCCTACCGGTCTGTCGCCGCGCAGTGTTCACGGGGCTTGTTCGGGCAGCGCCCAGGCCTCGGGGTGGGGCCCCCCCACGAAGGCCTGATGTGACCGGTCCGCCAGCGTGACCAGGGCGTCGCGCAGCGGAGACCCCGGCCGCCACGCCAACACGATCGTGCGGTACGGCGCGGGGCTGGCCAGCGGGCGGATCGCGATCGGCGCCCGGGTCCGCTCCACCGCCGCCGCCAACTCCGGCAACAGCGTCAGCCCTGCCCCGCTCGCGACCACGTGCGCGAGGGTGGACAGGCTCGTCGCGCGGTAGGCGAGCTCGCGCAGGCCAGCGCCTTCGCAGGCCTGGAGCGCCTGGGTGCGCAGGCAGTGCCCGTCGTCCAGCAGCAACATCGGCTCGCCGTCCAGCTCGGACAGCGACACCGGCTCGGCCGAGCCGGCCAGGCGGTGGCCCTTCGGCATCGCGAGCGTGAACACGTCCACGCCGATCGGCGCCGTCTCGAGGCCCCCCAGGTCCGCCTCCGCCGCGACCAGCGCCGCGTCGAGCTCCTGCCCCGTCACCTTCGCCACGAGCGTGGAGGTGCGCTCCTCGGTCCACAACACGACCAGCTCGGGGAAGGCCGCCCGCAGCGCCGGGGTGAGCCGCGACAGCAGGTACGGCGCGATCGTGGGGATGACGCCGACCCGCAACAGGCTCGACAGCGGATCCTGCAGTCGGCGCGCGTGTTCGGTGAGCCCGTGGGCGAGCTGCACCACCCGGCGAACCTCCGGGATCCACAGCTCGCCCGCAGGAGTGGGCCGGACCTGACGGTGGTCGCGGTCGAACACCTTCATCCCGAGCGCCTGCTCGATCTGCGCGATCTGCATGCTGAGCGCCGGCTGCGACACGTGGCAGGCCTGTGCCGCCCGCACGAAGCTCGCGTGGTCGGCCACGGCCAGCACGTACTGGAGCTGGCGCAGCGTGAACGGGTGAGGCCGGTGGCTCGTCATCAGCGGGGCTTATCGCAGTCGGTGCATTTCGATCTTGGTACCGGTCCTGCCCGCGGGCCATGAAGGAGGAGCAACCCCAGCGTTCAACCACGGTCCCGGAGCAGACATGCACAACGAGCTCACATCTCTCGGCTGGCGACAGGCGGTGATGGCTGCGGCGCTCTGCGCGGCCTGCGGAGGCGCCGCCGAGGCCCCGCTCCCGGCGACGCCGCCTCCGCCCGACGCCGCGACCACCACGACCCCCGGCGTCCCGCGCCCGAACGGCGCGTGGTGGCCGAACACCGTGGACCTCTCGCCGCTGCGACACCACACCGGCAGCGACCCGTACGGCGACGACTTCGACTACGCCGCCGCGTTCTCCGCGCTCGATCTGGCCGCGGTGAAGGCCGACATCGGCCGGGCGCTCACCGACTCGCAGGACTGGTGGCCCGCCGACTACGGCACGTACGGGCCGCTGTTCATCCGGATGGCGTGGCACAGCGCCGGCACCTACCGGATCAGCGACGGCCGGGGCGGCGCGGACGGCGGCCAGCAGCGCTTCGAGCCGCTCAACAGCTGGCCCGACAACGCGAACCTCGACAAGGCGCGCCGCCTGCTGCAGCCGATCAAGGAGAAGTACGGCCGCAGCCTGTCGTGGTCGGACCTGATGGTGCTGACCGGCACGGTGGCGATGGAGCAGATGGGCTTCCACACGCTCGGCTTCGCGGGCGGTCGGGTGGACGACTGGGAGGCGGAGCTCGTCGACTGGGGGCCCGAGCAGCAGATGCTCGGAGACCAGCGCTACCATGGGGACCGCGAGCTCGCGAACCCGCTGGCCGCGGTCCAGATGGGCCTCATCTACGTGAACCCCGAGGGGCCGAACGGCCAGCCCGACCCGCTCGCCGCTGCTCGCGACATCCGCACGACCTTCGGGCGGATGGCGATGAACGACGAGGAGACCGTGGCGCTCATCGCCGGCGGCCACACCTTCGGCAAGGCGCACGGCGCGCACCCGCCCAAGGACTGCCTCGGCGCCGAACCTGCGGCCCTGGGGGTCGAGGGCCAGGGCCTGGGCTGGCACAACACGTGCGGGGCGGGGAACGCGGAGCACACCGTCACGAGTGGGCTCGAGGGCGCGTGGACCGCGTCGCCGAACACCTGGACGCACCAGTACTTCGGCCACCTGTTCCAGTTCGCCTGGGAGAAGACGAAGAGCCCCGCCGGGGCGACCCAGTGGCAGCCGACGGACGCGAGCGCGGCGGCCCTCGTGCCCGACGCGCACGACCCGGCGAAGCGGCACGCGCCGATGATGTTCACCACGGACCTCGCGCTCAAGGAGGACCCTGCGTACCGCGTGATCTCCGAGCGGTTCCGCGACGATCCGACGGCGTTCGAGGCGGCGTTCGCGCGGGCGTGGTTCAAGCTGACCCACCGCGACCTCGGGCCGCGGTCGCGGTACCTCGGGCCGGACGTGCCCGACGAGGTGTTCGCGTGGCAGGACCCGCTGCCGCCCGTCGATCCCCCGCGGCTCGGCGCCCGCGACGTCGCAGCGCTCGAGAAGGCGATCCTCGCGACCGGGCTGACCCGGCCCGAGCTGGTGCGGGTCGCCTGGGCGTCTGCGTCCACGTTCCGCGACACCGACATGCGCGGCGGCGCGAACGGCGCCCGGGTGCGGCTCGCACCCCAGAAGGACTGGGCGGTGAACGACCCGGCCGAGGTCGCGAAGGTCGTGGCCGCGCTGGAGCAGGTCCAGCGGGACTTTGCCGCCCGCGGTGTGGCAGTGTCGATCGCGGACCTGATCGTGCTCGGCGGTGGCGCGGCGATCGAGGCGGCGGCCGCGGAGGCCGGGGTGACCGTCGACGTGCCGTTCGAGGCCGGCCGGGCCGACGCGACGGCGGAGATGACCGACGTGGTCGCGTTCGAGCCGCTCGAGCCGCAGGCGGACGGGTTCCGCAACTACTACACGGCGGAGGCGCCGCGAGGGCCGGCGGACGCGCTCGTGGACAAGGCGTCGACGCTGGGTCTGACGGTCCCGGAGATGACGGCGCTCGTGGGCGGGCTGCGGGTGCTCGACGCCAACACCGGGGGCCAGGACCACGGCGTGTTCACGGCCACCCCGGGGCGGCTGACGAACGACTTCTTCCGGAACCTGCTCGAT
>JBEBJW010000289.1:0-7455 GCA_040079715.1 Myxococcota bacterium
GGTGGACCCGGGTGTCGGCGGTCGGGTGGTCGACGGTGATCGTCACGCCGCCGTCGGGCCCGATCGCCACGTCGCGCAGCGCGGTCGGGGGCGCGGGGACCTCGAACGACGCGGTCGGGGTCGTGGTCCAGCCGGTCGGCGACAGCGACGACGTCGACGGCGCCGGCGCGATCCGGACCGTCACCGTCGCGGACGGGGTGGTCACCTCGTGCTCGCCCGGCGGCAGCCCGGTGATCCGGAGCTGGCCGGGGGCGGCGACCGCGAGGGGCGCGTGATCGACCGCCGGGGCCCCGCCGCGTCGCTCGATCACCGACCACTGCGCCGGCTCGGGCGGCAGGCCGTCGACCCCGACCGGGACCGGCACGATCACGACGTCGCCGACGCGGGCATGGATCGCCGCCGGCACGACCGGCGCGGCAGGTCGCAGATCGAACCCCTGGTCCGTCGCTCGGCTCACCGCGCGGATCCGCACGATCCCGGGGAGCGACCCGAGGGCGATCCACCCGGTCGGGTCGGTGGCGAGCGTCTGCTCGATCGGACGCCCGCCGAGCCGGTGGGTCAACGACACGGTCGCGACCCGCCCCGGGCGTGGCTCCCCCGTCTTGCCGACCAGCCCGAGCCGCCAGCCGTCGGCGGACCGGACCGCGAGCCACTGCTCGGTCGCCGGGCTGGCGTGGATCGTCGCCAGGTCGAGCCCTGGAAACTCGTGCCGCAGGTCGACCGTCCGCTGCTCGGACCGGACCCGGATCCGCCCGCCCACCGCGAGGGTCAGCGACGCCGCGTGGTCCGGCACCGCGATCGGCACCACCAGGTCCACGCCGTCCTCGGGCGCGAGCCGGACCCGCCGCCGACCCGGGATCCCGAACCGGTCCACGGTCGTGACCTCGGCGTACGCGTCCTCGAGGGCCGACGCCGGCAGCGGGTGGCCGTCGACGGTCAGGTCCAGCCGGACCACCGCGGCCGCCTCCCGACCGGGGACCAGGGCCTGGCGGTCGACCTGCCAGCTCGCGCCGAGCGCGTACGACTCGACCGGCAGGGTCACCGTCGCCGGCACCACCAGCGGTCCCGCGCACACCACCACCGTCCGCGGGCCGCCGCCGGAGGTCGAGAACGGCAGGTGGATCGCGCCGTCATCGCCGGCGCGCAGCTCGCGGTCGCCGAGCCGGATCACCGCGTCCGGCGCGGGGGATCCCGCGTCGTCGACCACCGTGACGGCGACCCCTCCGATGTCCGGGTGGGGCAACACCCGCAGGGCGCCCTTGTGGACCAGCAGGCGGCTGGCGCGTCCGTTGCCGACCAGCTCGACGATCCACGTCCCCGGCCGATCGCACGCCGGGATCGCGAGCTCGGTCCGGATCCGCCGGATCGGCGGGTGGGGCCACGGGCGGACCTCCTCCCACGTCGGTCCGAGGCCGTCGAGGTCGATCCCGAGGTCGACGTCCGCGCCGGTCCGGGCGACATGGGCCGCGACGTCGATCCGGTACACCCGGATCCGCAGCGGACCCGGGTTCTTCAGCGCCACCCGGACGATCACCGGCGCGTCGGCGGCGATCCGGCGGGGGTTGGTCGGCAGCAGCTCGAGCTCGACCCGCTCCCGCAGCGCGCGGACCTCGTCCTCGGACCCGTACGCGCGCTCCCACTGCCGAACCGCGTCGGAGGTGGGATCGCCCGCCACGAGGCGCGCCTCCGCCACCCGGCGCCGGAGCCACCGCGCCTCGACCCGATCGGCGAGGTCCCCAGCGTCGAACGAAGCAGGGTCGAGCAGGCCGGGTTCGAGCAGCGCCGCGAGGTACGCCGACACCAGCGCCTCGTCGTCGTGGACCGCCGGCAGGCCGGTCGCGGGGAACGTCGCGTCGAGCCGGGCGAGCGCGCGGTCGCCGTCCCACGCGGCCGGTCCGTACCCGATCCGGCGGGGGAGGGCGAGGTACCTGCGGAGCCGCTCCGCGTCCGGGGTGTCGCGCTCGAGGTCCGCGGCCAGGCGGTGGTACGCGACGTGGACCTGGAGCGCGCCGAACGGGGGCGGCAGGTCGCGGATCCGGTCCCACACCGCGTCGAGCCACTGGATCCGGGCGACGACGTCCGCGTGGAGGTCCACCTGGGGCGGGGGCCGGAGGCGCGCGACGGTGGCCGCGACCCACCCCGCGTCGGTCCGGAGGGCCGGGACGCGCGCCGCGAGGGCGTCGAGCTCGGCGAGGGTCGCGCGGAGGTGCAGCGGGGTGCCGAACCCGGTCGTGCCCGGCTCGGCGAGCTCGGCGACCCACGCGTCGAGCAGCCCGGGGAGCCCGGTCCGGCCGAGGCGCCCGAGGACCGCCCTCCGGAGGGCCGCGCCGCCGAACGCCTCGAGGTTCGCCAGCACCGCCGCCAGGCCGTCCGCGGTCAGGTCTCCGCCGGACTTGTCGCGCTGGAGGGCCGCCCGCAGCACCCGGTTCGGGTCGAGCGCCGCCGGATCGAGCGCGGACGGGTGGCGCGGCGCCTCGGCCTCGCGGTCGGGCTGGTGGTCGAGCCGGGCGCCGTACCGGTCGGCGAGGGCGTCGGCGTGGGCGTCGAGGTCGCGGTCCGCCCGGAGGAGGAGCTGCCGATCGACCAGCCGGGCGTGGACCGCGGTCTTGCCGTGGCGCCAGCTCCCGAGGATCGCGTCGGCGCCGTCGAGGTCTCCGGCGTGCTGGAGGCGAATCACCCGCCAACCGTCGTGGTCTTCGCCGCCGAGCGTGGCGACGACGGCGTCGGGGTCGGGTCCGAGGGCGAGCGCTTCCAGCTGGTCGAGGTTCATCCGGGGACCGTACTTCCTCGCCACCGGGGGATCCACCGCGCCATCAACACCGGGTAGGTGGCGAGCATCCCCCAGCTGAACATCCCGAGGTCCATCGACAGGGCGATCCCGAGGTGCATCGCGGCGCCGAACAGCGCCCACCACGGTCCCCACCGGGTCAGCAGCACCGGCGCCCCGAGCTCGAACACGAGGGTGCCGGCGCCGCCGATCACGAACGCCGACCGCACCGGCCACCAGAACGCCGGATCCAACCGCCCGGCGAGCGGATCGCACAGGATCGTGAACAGCTCGGGGAGCTCCGGATCGAGCCACGACGACAGGACCTCGACCTTCGCGAGCCCGGCGGCGAGGTACACCACGACCAGCAGCCACCGGAGCAGGTCGCCGGCCCAGGCGCGGATCCGCGCCGGCCGCTGGCGGGCGGTCACGTCGCTGAACAGCAGGATCAGCAGGACCGTGCGCAGGAGCCGATCGATCCCCCGATCGCCCGGGACGAACAGGTGGCCGAGCTGGGCGTGGGCGATCACCCCGACGATCAGCGCCGGGCGGGTCGCGATCCCGGCCGACACCAGCGGCATCGCCACGAGGCAGGTCGCCCACAGCGCGGGCCCCGCCCACGCCCACCCGTCGAGCAGGGACCACGGCGCAGGCGTGCCGCCGATCCCGCCGAGCTCCCGCGGCAGGAGCACCGCCCGGAGCGCGCTGTGCCACGCCATCGCCAGCAGATCGCCGACGATCGCGAGCGGCACGAGCACGCGGACCCACAGCAGCGGCGTCGCGTCCTCCAGCCGGTCCACCCGATCGACCCACCAGGTCCACGCGCGGGTCATCGGTCGACCTCGATCACCGTGGCGTCGTGCGGCGCGTCGCCCGGCCACGGCGAGACGGTGCACCGGACGGTCAGGTGACGGGCGGCGGGGTCGTCCGCCCACACCTGGTCGGCCACGAACGCCACGAACGCGTCGCGGACCTCGCTCCGGTCGCCGCACAGGGCGGTCACGATCGGCCGGATCCGGCGGTACCGGAGCAACGGGGCGAGGAACGCCGCCTCCGGGTCGTTGCTGCGGTACCGGACCACCCCGTCGACCGCGAGCTCGAACCGCTTGACCTTCTTCGGGCCGCGCCCGTACAGGTTCCAGCTCTGGGCGATCCGGAGCGGCCGTTGGAGCGGCTCGAGCACCGCGACCAGCCGGCTGTGCTCGAGCGCCGGGAGGGCGAGCACGCCGAACGCGAGGCCCACCGCGAGCACGGCGACGGCGCGGATCGGGCGGGCGAAGTTGCCTTCCTGAGGAGGGCCGGGATCGGGTGGAGCGGAATCCATCGCTCCCGGTCTATCCGCTACCGCCGATCGACCGCCGCCTCGGTCGCGTCGCGCCGCGCCTCCGCCGGGCCGACCTTCCGCACCCCGAGCCGCTCGAGCAGCCGTCGCGCGGCGGCCATCCACCGCTGGACCCGGGTGGGCATCCGCGCCTCGTCCTGGCTGGGGGTGATCGGCGGGGGCTGCTTCAGGTAGTCCTCGGCGTAGATCGTGTACAACGCGAGGAACCCCGCGACCATCACCGGCCCGAGCAGGGCGCCCGGGAGGTTCAACCAGGCGATCCCGCCGAACACCGCCAGGAAGATCAGCAGCGGGTGGATGTTGGTCCGGCCGCGCATGAACAGCGGGCGGATGATGTTGTCGAGCTGGGCGACGCCGATGCCCCACACCGCGAGGAAGATCCCCCACTGCAGGCCGTAGGTCGACCCGGTGAGCAGGGCGAGCGGAATCCAGATCAGCAGCGTTCCGACCACCGGCACGAACGCGCAGATCCCGGTGAGCATCGCGAAGAACACCACCCGATCGACGCCGGCGATCGCGTAGCCGACCCCGGCGACGGTGCCCTGGACCGCTGCGGTGACGAGCGAGCCGAGGACGAGGTTGTTCGCGAACTCGCCGAACACCGCGAACAGGCGCTCCTCGTAGCTGTCGTCCATCGGCGAGAGGTTCTTCACGACCCGCAGCAGGCGCGGGCCCTCCATGTACATCGTGACCACCGACGCCACGAAGATCACCGCGTCGATCCCGAGGGTCATCGTGGTGCCGACCAGCCCGGGGATCATCGTCCCGACGGTGTTCAGCGCGTTCAGCGCGCCGTCCTGGAGCGGCCCGGCGATCGTCTGCTGCATGTCGAAGTCGTCCGGCAGCCAGCTCTGGAGCCACACCGGCATCCAGTCGACCGAGGTGGTCAGGTAGTCGACCCACCGGACAAGCTCGCCGCGCCGGATGAAGTCCGCGGCGACGCCGACCATCGCGATCGCCTCCTGGACGAACAGGTACCCGAAGAACGACAGCGGGCCGAACACGACCAGCAACAAGATCGCCGCGGTGGAGATCGAGGCCAGCAGGGACCGCCCGCGATACGCGACCAGCAGGCGCTGGTACAGCGGCCAGGTGACCACCACCACCACGCACGCGAACAGCAGCACGTACAGGAACGTCGACAGCAGGTACAGCACGCCGATCGCCGAGGCGGCCAACGCCCCGAAGAACCACAGGTCCTTCGTCCGTTGGCTCCACGGGTCGACCGGCGGGGGCGCGGTCGGATCGGCCGTCGGGCTGGCGGGAACGGTCGGCGCGGGCGCCGGGTCGGTTCGGGTGATCGGGTCCACGGACACTCCCACGGATGGCTACGTCGTAATACCGGAACCTTTTCATCGGCGGAGTGGAGCGATGGCGACGGGGCGGCAACGGTGGGTGGCGGCCGGTTGCGCGGCGATCGCGATCGGCGGGATCGGCGCGGTCGCGATCGCGGTGGTCGGCGTCGGCGGGGTGGCGTTGTTCGCCGGTTCGCGGTGGGAGGAGGCGGCCCGCCTGTGGGTCGAGCACCGGACCGGCGGCGAGGTCACGTTCGACGACCTGACGGTCGGTCCCACCGGGGTCACCGTGTCCGGGCTCACCATCCGGATGGCCCCGGGCGGTGCCGAACACCTCCGGATCGACACCCTGTTCCTCGGCGCCGGGCCGCGGGCGTTCGCGGCGGACCCGGTCCGGTTCGACACGGTCGACGCCACCGGGGTCCACTGGACGGTCGCGCGGGACGCGGCGGGCTGGCCGCCGGTGACCGGCGGGATCCTGGCGACGGGCGGCGGCTACGACTGGCCCGCGGTCGAGGTCGGGTCGCTGACGGCGTCGCAACTGACGATCGACGCGACGACCCCGGACGGCGCGGCGTCGACGACGGTGGCGACGGCGGGCGGCACCGAGCTGCGCCTCTCGCTCGACCAGGGGCTCGGGTGGAGCTTCGCGACGGTGTCGGCGTCGGACGCCCACCTGACGGTCGACGGGGCCGAGTCGCTCGCGGTCCGGTCGGTGGCCGGAGACGCGGACGGCGCGCTGCTCGTCGACGGGCTGGTCTGGACCACCGCGGTCCGGCCGGATCACACGCTGAACCTCCCGCCGGTCGTCGCGGATCTGGCGCCGGTGTGGGTCGGCGGCCACCGCGAGCCGTACCCGGCCGACGCCCCGTGGCTCGGGGTGACGTTCGAGGGCTGGCCGTGGCGGCCTCGCTCGGTCGCGTGGACCGACGCCACCGTCCACCTGACCGACGGGGTGTTCGCGCGGCCCGCGGTCGACTGGACGGTGACCGCGTCGACCGCGTCGCTCGGGCCCGCCACCGACGCCGCGGCCCCGATCGCGGCGACCCTCGGGCTCGCCGGTGGGACGGTCGCGGTGACCGGCCAGGTCGCGGTGAACGGCGCGATCGGCCTCGAGGCGCGGTTCACCGGCGGGCAGGCGCGGGCGTTCGAGCCGTACGTCCGGGCGACCCTCCGCGAGCTGTCGCTCGAGCTCGACCGCGGCGACACCTCGGCCGACCTGCGGGCCGACCTGCGCGGCAGCAAGCTCGCGCTGCGCGGCACGGTGTCCACCGCGAACCTCCGGTTCTCGGGCGCGAAGGAGGACGACGGCGGCTCGCAGATCCTGGGCCTCGCGAGCCGGATCGCCACCGCGAACCGTGACGAGCTGTCCACGGTGCCGGTGTCGAGCGCCGGCGATCTGCGCAGCGCCTCGTACTCGCCGGTCGGCCAGGTCCTCGACGGCGCCCGGCGCGCCCTCGGCGGCCGGGTCGGGGCGACCCCCAACGGCGTGGTGCACAAGGTGAAGGGCGTGTTCGACAAGGTGTTCGGGGACTAGCGGCCCCGGGAAGCTCGCTTCGCGAGGTTCCCGGCCTGCTGGACGCGCATGGCTCGCCTCCGGACCGCCGCGCTGCCGGCGACCCTCCGCTCCCTCGGCTCGCGCAGGAGCTCGCGGCGTGGGCCGCAGAGCAGAGCCCCGCGCTCCGGACCGCCGTCGACGCCGCGCTGTTCCGGGCGGTGTTCGTCGAGGGGCGGAACATCGGGGACGTCGAGGTGCTGGTCGCGATCGCGTCCGAGGTCGGGCTGCCCGCCGACGGGGCGCGGACCGTGGTGACCGACCGGACCCACCGGGCGGCGGTCGATCGCGACTGGGCGTTCGCCCGCCAGGTCGGCGTCACCGGGGTGCCGACGTACGCGATCGACGGCCGCGGGGTGGTCGGCGCGCAGCCGTACGAGGTCCTGGTGAAGCTGGCCGACGCCGCCGGGGTCGCGCGCCGCGCCTAACGGGCAGGTCGATGGGGGGATCCGCGGGTCGCTCCGCCGGCGATCACGGCCAGGTGGCGTCCCGTCCC
>JBEBJW010000290.1:0-7452 GCA_040079715.1 Myxococcota bacterium
GCCGGAGGCGCGCCGCCGTCGCTGGTCGCGCTGCTGGCGGCCGCCGCCGCGCCGCCGGCCGACGACACGTGGGTCCGGTGGTGGCCGCGGGACGGGGTGGCGTGGGCGACCGACGGCGCGCCGTTCGTCGAGTGGCACGGCGACGACGGGAGCGTGACCGCGTTGACCCTCGACCGGCTGTGGGTCGACGCGCGCAACCCGCCGGGTCTGCTGTACGCCCGGTGGGTCGCGTGGGCGGTGGCCGATGGCGAGCGGCAGGTCCAGGACGTGAACGAGCGGGTGGTGGGGTGGCTGACCGCCGACGACTGGGCGACGCCGATGCCGGACCTCGCCCACCCGCACGCGCTCGCCGCCCGCGACGCGTGGCGGGACGCGCTCGGCCAGGTGTGCGTGCGCGCCGGCGGGCACCTCGCGTTGCTCGAGGGCTTCCCGTCGGTGTGGCCGGATCGCCTCGTGCGGACGTGGGTCGCCGACGGACCGCCGGGGCCGCGTCCGCAGTGGACGGCGCTCGACCCCGACCACCCCCTCCGACCGGGCGAGGCGCTGGTCGAGCTCCCGGCCACGGACCCGCACGAGGTCGCGGTGTTCGGGATCGCCGGCTGGACGATCCACCTCGTCGCGGAGCTCGGGCAGGTCGCCGGCGGGTTCGTCGCCGACGAGATCGGACTGCGGTCGCCGGAGGGCGAGGCGATCACGGTCGCGATGAACGACCCATGGAACCCGCCGGCGTGGGGGACGATCGACGGCGACCCGGTGCGGCTCCGCGCGTTCACCGACTGGCTGATCGCGGCGATCACGGTCGCCGGGCTCGATCGGATCCTGGTCCGGGTCGAGGAACAGGACGACGGCGCCTACGACGACGAAGACGACGAAGACGACGAAGACGACGCGGACGACGAAGACGACGAAGACGACGAAGACGACGAAGACGACGCGGACGACGCGGACGACGCGGACGACGCGGACGACGCGGACGACGCGGACGACGCGGACGACGCGGACGACGCGGACGACGAAGACGACGCGGACGACGCCGAGCGGTTCGCGCTGACCGCGTGGCTGACCTGCTACGATCGGCGCCGCCCCGAGCCGCTGTTCGACTGGCGGCTCCAGCCGGACCGCGTGGGCGAGTGGCGGTACTGGGAGAACGGGATCTACGGGCTCGGCGAGGCCGCGGCGCAGCGGTACGCGAGCGGGATCGCCACCTGGCACCGGTTCCTCGACGAGGTGGTCCGCCGCCCGTGACCGGCCCTGGCTCGGCCGCCCGGATCGCCGCGTTCGGTGAACAGCGGGGGTGCAGATCCGTCCCGGCCGGGGCATATTCGGTCGCTCGTTCAATTACCTCGCGCGGTTCGCCGCTCGAGGGCCGGAGTGGTCATGGTCCGAACGTCGTGGGTCGCCTTGCTGACCGTCCTCGCCGCGTGCAGCGGCGATCCGCCGACCACCGACGGGTCCGTCGACGTCGACGCCGACGCGGACACGGACGCCGACAGCGACACCGACGCCGACAGCGACGCCGACACGGACACCGACACGGACACCGACGCCGACACCGACGCCGGCGAGGTCGCGATCCTCCAGGTGCAGCTCGCCGGATTCGGCGACCCGGCCGACCTGTTCTACCCGGCCGGGACCGCGTACGATCCGCTCCCGACCGTGGTGTTCCTCCAGGGTGTCGACGTGGAGCGCGCCTACTACCGGGAGTTCGCGTCGCGGCTCGCGGGCTACGGGTACGCGGTGATCGTGCCGGACCACCAGCGGACCGTGCTGCTGCTGAACGGCCTGTACGCCGAGGTCGGGGTGATCGACGCCGGGCTCGAGACGACGCTGGCCGAGTCGGACCGGGTGGGCTCGCCGCTCGAGGGGCGGATCGACCCGGACCGGGCGGCGGTCGCGGGCCACTCGCTCGGCGGGGTCGCGGCGATCGAGGGGATCGGCGGGGAGTGCTCGAGCCTGCTGTGCACGTCGTCGAGCTACACGCCGCCGCCGTCGGTCCGCGCGGGGGTGACCTACGGCAGCAACCGCAAGCCGCCGATCGGCGGGATCCCCGACACCGACAACCACGGGATCCCGCTGCTGCTGGTCCAGGGCACGGCCGACGGCGCCGCGTCGCCCGACGACACGGTGACCACCTGGGCCCAGATCGCCGACCCGCCGAAGGCGCTGCTGCTGGTGGACGACGCCAACCACTACGCGATCACCGACGAGCAGAACCCGCCGGGGGCGCTGCCCGACAACAGCCCGCAGACGCTCGATCAGACGGCCGGGATCGAGCTGCTGGCGTCGTGGTACGGCACGTTCCTCGACGCGTTCGTCCGGGAGGATCCGGCGGCGCTGGCGGCGTTCCCCGACGGCACCACCGAGCCGGCCCCGGGCCTGACGCTGCGGATGGAGGTGGGGCCGTGAGCCGCGCTGCGTGGCTCGTGGTCGGGCTCGCGGCGGCCTGCTCCGGGACAGCCCCGGCGCCGGCGGACGACCCCACGTCCGAGCCGCCGGCGACGTCCGAGCCGCCGGAGACCTCGGACCCGTCCGACACCTCCGACACGTCGTCGACCGAGCCGACGTCCCCGACCGACACGGCGGTCGAGGTCACGAACTTCGCGGCGCTCGGTCCGCACGCGGTGACGACCCGGTCGGGCACGCTGGACCTGCCGGGGTGCGCGCTCGACTTCACCGAGTACCTGCCGGACGGGGACGCGACGGCGCCGCTGGTGGTGCTCGGCCACGGGTTCCAGCGGTCGGAGCGGCAGATGACCGACCTCGCGACCCACGCGGCCTCGTTCGGGCTGCGGGTCGCGACGCCGGACTACTGCCACGCGACGGTGTTCGACTCGGACCCGGCCCAGAACGGGCGGGACGCGGCGGCGCTGGCGAACCTGCTCGCGCCGGGGGCGCCGCACGTCCACGCGGGGCACTCGAACGGGGGTCTGTCGGCGCTGTTCGCGGCCGCGGCGGACCCGGACACGGTCGGGGTGCTCGGGCTCGACCCGGTGGACACGGAGGGGATCGTCGGCGCGGCGCTGCCCGCGATCACCGCCCAGATCTGGGGCGTGTTCGGCGAGCCGACCGACTGCAACGAGAACGGCGGGCTGGCCGAGCCGCTGCGCGGGGCGGGCGCGTGGCTCGACGGGCTGGTGGGCGCGAACCACTGCGACTTCGAGTCCCCGACCGACCTGCTGTGCACCGCGGTGTGCGGCCAGCAGACCGGCGCGAACACCGGGGTGCGCGCGATCCTCGCCGCGTACGCGTCGTACGCGCACGGCCTCGACCCGACGGCGGCGTCGTGGGTCCCGGGCGGCGAGACCCACGCGCAGATGGTGCTCGACGGCGTGCTGGTCGAGCTGTAGGTGCCGGGCGCGACGGCCCTGACCGTCCGACCGCGCCATCGCCTGCGGCCGCTCACGCACCCGCGCGAAGGTCGAGAATCCGTGTCCTCCGGGATCGCCGAGCGCATCGTTCACGTCTCCCCGAAGGGCCCCGGGCCGGACGGCGGGTAGCGTATGCGTCGGTAACTGCTCGGGCTACGGCGGGACGGGCACCGGTTCCTGGGCGCGCCGCCGGCCCGCGCCAGGCGGACGGGAGGGCGCCGCAGGCGGTCCGAGCGGAGCGAAGGACGGAGGAGCGCAGCGACGACCCCGGACGGAGGCCGACGGCGAGCGGAGCGAGCCGGGGCGCCCGCTCCCTCCGAGATCACCGGCCGCGGCCGCGCGGCGCGCGCCCGCCGAAGATCGCGCGGACCTGGTCGATCGTGTCCGCCTCCGCCGCCGACTTGTCGATCCGGTACCCCTTGACCCGGGCGAACCGCAGCGCGACCCCGCCGGGGTACCGCGGGCTCGCCTGGACCTCGTTGAACGCGATCTCCACCACCAGCTCGGGCCGGACCACGACGACGTGCCCGTCCCGCCGCTGCTCGCGCGCGAGGAGCTCGGTCGTCTGCCAGGCGAGCTGCTCGTCGGTCAGGCCCTTGAACGTCTTGCCGAGCATCACGAACCGGCCGGTGCCCGGATCGCGCGCGCCGAGGTGGAGGTTCGACAGCCAGCCCTTCCGCCGCCCGCTGCCCCACTCCGCCGCGAGCACGACCAGATCGAGGGTCCAGGTGGGCTTGATCTTCAGCCACCCGACGCCGCGCCGGCCGGCCTCGTACAGCGTGTCGAGGCCCTTCGCCATCACCCCCTCGTGCCCGGCGGCGACCCGGTCGGCGAGGAACGCGGCGGCGACCTCGGGCGCGTCGGTCGCGACGGCGGCGATCCGCCACTGCTCGGGCACGGCGGCGGTCAGCGCCTCGACCCGCTCGGCGAGCGGCCGATCGACGAGGGTCCGCCCGTCGACGTGCAGCAGATCGAAGAACACCGGGGTCAGCGGGAGGGTGACCCGCAGCGTGTCCAGATCGAGCTTCCGGCCGAACCGGCGCATCGTGACCTGGAACGGGAGCGGCCGCCCGCCGGGCCCGAGGGCGAGGACCTCGCCGTCGAGCACGATCTCGTCGACCGCCAGCGCCAGCGCGGCCTCGACCACCTCGGGGACCGCGTCGGTGATCGGCAGCAGCGCGCGGCTCCACACCTGGACCACGTCGCCGCGCCGGTGGACCTGGATCCGCACCCCGTCGAGCTTGACCTCGAACCGCGCCCGGACCGGGCCGAGCTGGCCGAACGCGTCGGGGACGTCCTCGGCGGTCTGGGCGAGCATTGGTTGGATCGGGCGGAACAGCTCGAGCTGGAACGCGGCGAGCGCGCCGTCGCCGCCGTCGAGGGCCGCGACCGCCGCCGCGACGAGGTTCCCGGACAGCATCGCCGCCCGGCGGACCCCGGCGGGATCGACCCCGGCCGCCGCCGCCACCGCGTCCGCCATCACCCCGTCGAGCGCGCCCTGGCGGAGCTCGCCCACCAGCAGCCCGGCGAGGAACGGGTGCTCGGCGGCGGTCGCCCGGGCGAACAGGTCGACCAGCGCGGCCTTCCGGGCGGTCTGGGACCCCGGTCCCGCGAGGTCCCGGATCGCGTCGAACCGGGCGTCGAGCGCGGCCACGGTCAGCGACGGCGCGGCGGCCGCGGGGGTCTTGCTCGCCTCGAACACTGCGGCGTACCCGACGCCGATCCGCCCCTGGCGCATCTCGCCCGCGAGCCACGGGACGATCACCCGCACGAGAGCAGCGTCCTGCGCGAGCGCCGACCGGATCAGCCGCGACAGCGCCTCGGTCTTCGCGGTGCGGGACCGGGTGGCGGCGACGGCGGTGCTGGTGGAGACGACCTCGTCGAGCAGCATCGGAGGGGCGTAACGCCCGGCCGCTCGGCCGGCAGGCGGTCAGCCGACCAGCAGCGACGACGAGGCGGTCATCAGGTGGCGGCGCGGCTCGCGCGACTCCCACACGAACAGCTCCGGCAGCTCGATCGCGGTCAGGAAGCCGCCCTTGCCGCAGCCGGTGTCGAGGGCGATCACCTGCTCGCCGGCCCACAGGTCCTCGGGGTTCTCCGGGGCGTAGCACGACAGCTCGGGCGGCAGCAGGCTGGTCACCGTGTGCCCGACGATCGTGGTCTTGCCGCGGTATTCCTTGAAGAACTCCATCGTCCGGGTCCACAGGAGCACCGCCGGGTTGTCGACCAGCGACGGGTGGACGAACAGCCCGTTGACCCGCGGGAGCCCGGCGTGGACGTAGATCGCGTCCTCGTCTTCGTACCAGAACGGGAGCTGGCGCATCCAGTCGACCACGTCGTCCGGGAAGAACGTGCCGGACAGCAGCTCCTCCCACTCCCGCTCCGACCGCGGCTGGTCGTGGAGCTCGGGCGGCGGACCGCCGGTGAAGCTGCGGGCGCACGCGAGGCACCCGTTGCCCGGCGGCAGGACGAATCCGTCCCAGCCGTCGTCGATCACCCGGAGCCACGCGTCCTCGTGGTTCCCGCGGAGCGCCACGACCTTCGCGCCGGTGGTCTTCGGCAGCGTGGTGCGGACGAACTCGATCACCTCGCGGGATCGCGGTCCGCGGTCGAGGTAGTCGCCGAGGAACACGACCTTGTCCTTGCGACCGATCGGGCCGATCCGCTTGAGGAGATCCACGAGCTGACCGAGGTCCCCGTGGATATCGCCGATCGTAAAGGTTCTCCCAGCCATGACGGGCACTCTCCGGAGCGCACGTCCAGATTGTATCCACGGCACCCTGTCCGCCCGGGGTTCCGCCGGTTACCCGCGACCCTCGTCGGTTCGGAGGATCCATGCACATCGGCAATCGCAGGAAGGCAGCCCGGTCGAAGGCCGCGCTGAAGTCGAAGAAGCGGAAGGAGCGGCTCCGGAAGGCCGGTCGGCTGGTCCAGCGCCGGTCGCACGGGCGCCTGGTCAAGAAGCTCCGCGGCAAGTGATCGCCGCCTGGTGGGCGGGGATCGCGACGGGCGCTGACGGCCCTCACGACGGGGTGATCGTCCGCGACGCGCACCTCGCCGGCACCCCGTCCGCGGCCCGGGTCGATCTGGCGATCCACGACGGCCGGTTCATTGCGATCGGGACTGCGTCTCCCGACGGTCGGGCGCCCGGAGTGGTCGCGGCGTCTCCGGGGGACCGCGAGCTCGACCTCGACGGGGCGACGATCGTCCCCGCGTTCGTCGACAGCCACGTCCACCTGTCGTACTGGGCGGTCGGCCCGGAGCTCGCGGATCGCGGAGTCGCGGCGGCGGTCGACCTCGGGGCGCCGCTCCAGTCGCTCGGAGCGCGGGGGACGCGGGGTCCGCGGATCGTGGCGTCGGGCCCGATGATCACCGCGGTCCGCGGGTATCCGCTGTACGGCAGCGACGGCTCGCCGAGCTGGGGTGCGGACGGGTACGGCCTGCCGTGCGCGGACGCCGCCGCCGCGCGGGCCGCCGTGCTGCGCCTGGCAGACGCCGGGGCGGGCGTGATCAAGGTCCCGTGCGAGGCGCCGACGCTGCCGGACGACGCGATCCGGGCGGCGGTCGACGCGGCGCACGGTCGGGGGCTGGTGGTCGTGGCGCACGCGCTGACCGACGCCGCAGCGAGCCGGGCGGCGGACCTCGGGATCGACGGGCTCGCCCACACCCCGACCGAGCCGCTGACCGGGGCCACCGTCGCGAAGTGGAAGGCGAAGTTCGTGATCGCCACGCTCCGCGCGTTCGGCGGCGCCCCGGCGACGGTCGACAACCTCCGGCGCCTGCGGGCGGCGGGCGCGACCGTCCTGTACGGGACCGACCTCGGCAACACGCGGGACGCCGGGATCGACGCCGAGGAGCTCCGCCTGCTCGGGGAGGCCGGGCTCGACGGCGCGGCGATCCTCGCCGCCGGGACCACGACGCCGGCGCGGATCTGGCACCTCGACGATCTCGGCGCGATCGCGGTCGGTCGGGCCGCGTCGTTCCTGGTGCTCGCCGCCGACCCGACGCTCGATCCGTCGACCCTCGCCCGCCCGCGGGCGGTGTGGCTGGACGGCCGGCCGCGCTGATCGGGATCGGCGTATAC
>JBEBJW010000291.1:0-7442 GCA_040079715.1 Myxococcota bacterium
GGCGGCGGTGGCGGGGAGCCCGCACTGCCTCGGGATGTGCGGCGCGCTGGCGTGCGCGGCGGGGGGCCGGGCGTCGGACCAGGCGGCGTACCACCTGGGTCGGATCGCGACCTACGCGGCGCTCGGCGCGCTGTCGGGGGTGTTCGGCCAGGCGCTGCCGGGACCGGCGTGGGTCGGGCCGGCGGTCGCCGCGGTGTTCCTGATCGGGTTCGCGGCGTCGCTCGCGGGGATCCTGCCGGAGCCGCGGATCGCGATCCCGGGGTTGGCGGCCGTCGGCGCCCGGTTCGCCCGATCGCCGGGGGTGCTGTCCCGGCTCGCGTTCGGGGTGGTCAACGGCCTGCTGCCGTGCGGCCTCGTGTACGCGTCGCTCGCGCTCGCGGTCGCCGCCGCCGATCCACTGCGCGGCGCGGCGGTGATGGCGGTGTTCGGGCTGTTCACCGTGCCGGCGCTGGTCGCGGCGTCGCTCGGGCTGCGCAAGGTGCTGGCCCGGTCGGTCGGCGCCCGGCGCGCGCTGGCGGCGGTGGTGCTCGTGGCCGGGCTCGCGACCCTCGGGTTCCGGGCCGGGTTGTTCACCGAGGTCGATCCGGACAGCGACCTGCCCCCGTGCCAGCAGGCGCGGTAGTCGCGGACCGGATCGACGCTCGCCGGCTACTGCGGCTCGTTCGCGGCCGGCAGCACGACCCGCACCGCGTGGACGGCGCGCTCCGACGCGGCCTCGACGTGGAACACCAGCCGCCCGACCCGCACCACCGCTCCGGTCTGCGGGATCCGGCCGGTCAGCGTCAGCAGCAGGCCCGCCACCGTCTCGTACTCGCCGGGAGGGACCTGCCGCCCGATCGCCGCCTCGAGCTCCTCGATCGGCGTCCGCGCCGGCACCCGCCACTCCCGCTCCGACAGGCGGCGGATCGCGGGCCCCTGCAGGTCGCGCTCGTCGGCGATGTCGCCCACCACCTGCTCGAGCAGGTCCTCCATCGTCACGATCCCGACCGAGCCGCCGTACTCGTCGACCACCGCCACGAACGGGTCGCCCGTCTCGCGCATCTCCCGGAGCAGCTCGTCCGCCCGCTTGCTGTCCGGAACGAACCGGATCGGCCGCATCAACCCGGACACCGGCGCGTCGTCCGACGCGGCGAACAGCAGGTCGCGGTGGTCGACGTGCCCGGTGATGTTGTCGACCCGGTCGCGGTACACCGGCAAGCGGGAGTGGCCGCCGCGCAGCACCACCTCGATCGCCTGACCGACGGTGGCGGTGTCCGGCACGCCCTTCACGTCGACCAGCGGGGTCATCGCCTCTTCGACGGTGATCTCGCTCATCGCGAGCAGCCGCTGGATGAACGCCCGGTCTTCGGGGTCGATCGTGTGGCCCTCGCGATCGTCGAGGAGCTGGACGATGTCTTGCCGCCGGATCGGCGACTCGGTGCTGTGGAGCAGCCGCTTCAGCAGGTTGGTCCACTTCGACACCACCCACAGCGCCGGCACCAGCGCGAGCTGGATCGCCCGCAGGATCGGCGCGAGCCGCGGCGCGAGCGCGTCGGCGTAGTGGCGGTACACGAGCTTCGGCAGCGCCTCGCCGAACACCAGCCCGAGCGGGACGTACAGCGCGGTCAGCAGCAGCTCGCCCGGGTACCCCGAAGAGGCGAGGATCGACCCTGCGACCGTGGTCCCGCCGATCAGGCACACGTTGGTGCCGATCAGGCAGGTGGCGAGCAAGCGATCCTCTTCGTGCTCGAGCATCTGGAGCGCGAGGATCGCGCCGGAGCTGCCCTCCTCCGCCCGGGCCTTGAGCAGCGCGCGGTTCGACGCGACCAGCGCCATCTCGGACCCGGAGAAGAACCCCTGGCACAGCAAGCACCCGCCGACCAGCAGCACCCACGGCGTCACATCGCCTCCTGGTCCGGCGCGGGCGCAGGCGTGGACGAGGTGACGACGATCTCGGACACCCGGCGGCCCTCCATCTGCGACACCAGGAACCGGTGCTCGCCGTACATCACCGACTCGCCCTTCCGCGGGAGGCGGCCGAGCTGGTGGAACACGAACCCGCCGAGCGTGTGGTAGTCGCCGCCCGGCAGGCGGATCCCGGTCTCTTCGGCGAAGTCCTCGAGGTCGATCGACGCCTTGACCGTCATCGCGTCGGCCCACCCGGCGTTCGGGGTGCGGGCGATGTCGGACTCGTCGTCGTCGTCGTCGTCGGTGCCGATCAGCTCGCCGATCAGGTCGTCGAGGGTCACGAGGCCGACGAACGTGCCGTGCTCGTCGACGACGAACGCCATGTGGAACCGCTTCTCGAGGAACTCCCGCAGCATGCTGTCGGCCGACTTGCTCGCCGGCACGAACACCGGCGGCAACAGCAGCGACCGGAGCTGCTTCGGGCCCGCCAGCGCGACCTGCCGGAACTTCAGCAGGTCCTTCAGCAGCAACACGCCCACGATGTCGTCCGGGGCGTGGCCGGTGACCGGGATCCGGGACAGACCCTGCTTGCGGCACAGCTCGAGCAGGTCCGGCCAGGCGATCGTGAGCGGCACGCCGAACACGTCCGGCCGGGGCGTCATCAGCCGCTCGACCGTCAGGTCGTCGAACTCGAACACCGCCTCGATGATGTCGCGCTCGAGTGGATCGAGCTCTCCGGACGCCGCGCCGTGGTCGACGTAGACCATCAGCTCGTCTTCGGCGACCGTGTCGCCCCGATCGACCACCCCGAGCAGCCGCGACACGAACGCGACGATCCCGGAGAACACGATCCGGAACGGGGTGGCCGCCCAAAACCAGGCGGTGAACGGGAACGCGACCGCGGGCGCCCACTGGCGGCGGAACCGGTACGCGAGCACCTTCGGCGTGATCTCGGACACGAGGACCACCACCGGCGGCACGACCAGCACCGTCAGCCACGGCTTGTCGTGCGGGACGAGCTCGGCGGACATCGCGGCGAGGGAGATGTTCGCCGCCTCGTTGCCGAGCAGGATCGTGGTGATCAGCGCGGCCTTCCGGGCGAGCAGCCACCCGACCTGGCGCTGGTTGACGGTGCCGCGGGAGAACCGCTCGCGCTCGGGCTTCTGGAGCGCGAAGAACGCGGTCTCGGTGCCGGAGAAGAAGAACGAGGCCGCGAGGCACCCGACGATGATCGCGAGCGTCGCGGAGTCCGGGTGGATCATCGGTCGCCCCGCCCGGCCGGCTCGGGCCCGTAGTGGACGAACCCGGGGGCGGGCCACCCGCCGTCGCGCAGGCGCGCCCCGCCCTCGGCGACGATCGACCCGATCCGGGCGACCCGGACCCCCGCGTCGCCGGCGTCGGCCTCGACCGCGGCCCGGTCGGCCGGGGCGGCGGTGAACAGGAGCTGGTAGTCGTCGCCGCCACCGAACGCGACCGCGCGGATCGCCTCGGTCGACCGATCGGCGAGCGCCGGATGGACGGGGAGGGAGTCGGGGTCGATCACCGCGCCGACCCCGGACCGGGCGCACAGCCGCGGCAGGTCCGACGCGAGCCCGTCCGACAGGTCCATCGCGGCGGTGGCGACCCCGAGGGCGAGCGCGAACCCCAGCGGCGGGTCCGGTCGGTGGAGCGCAGCGAGCGCCTCGGCCGGCGGATCGGCCCACATCCAGCCGGCGCCGGCGAGCCCGGGCCAGCCGGTGACCCACACGTCGTCTCCCGGGCGAGCTCCGGCGCGGCTCCGAGGCGGGTGGACCACCGCGCCCGCGGCGGTCACCGACACCACGATCGGGCCGTCGGCCGGCATCCGCGTCAGGTCGCCGCCCACGAGGTACACGCCGAACGCGTCGGCGGCGGCGGCGACTCCGGCCGCGAACCCGTCGATCCATCGGTCGAGGTCCGATGGCGCAGGGCGGTCCGGCGCGGACAGCGCCAGCACCATCCATCGCGGCGACGCGCGGCTCGCCCCGAGATCCGACACCGACACCGCGACCGCCTTGAACCCGACGTCCGCCGGATCCGCCCCGCGGGCGAAGTGAACCCCCTCGACCAGCGCGTCGACGGTGATCGCGAGCTCCCCCTCCGACGCGACGATCGCGCAGTCGTGCCCGGCATCGAGTCGCACCCACGGCGGCCGCGGGCCACGCGGGGCCAGCAGGCGCTCGATGATGCGGTGCTCGGCCCGATTCGGATCCGGCTGTGGCGGTTCCACCGTGTGGACGACCTCGGTCTGGACAGCTTCCAATCGTAATGGAATCGGGGTCCCGACGCCAACCCCGAGCGCGGTTCGCCGAAGTTCGACGAGCCCGATCCCGGAGGCAGCCGGGCGCCCGGCGGGTCGAGCGACCTCGCCCGCTCGCGTCCTACTCGAGGGTCCCTACTCGAGCGTCACGGTCCCGAGGTCGTCGATCGTGGTCTTGTTGATCGTCAGGATCCACATCTTGCGGGACACCCGGAGCGTCTCCGGGTCGAACTTCGTCGCGCCGGTCACCGCGTCGGTGATCGTGGCGTCGAGCAGCGCCTGGCGGAACTCGGTCCGGGTGTCGGCGTCGGACCGCGAGGCCACCGCCAGCAGCTTGCCCGCGTCGACCGTGGCCGCCTCGAGCGCGGACGGCGATCGCCCGTAGGCGGCCTTGTACGCCGCCACGAACGGGTCCGCGTCTCCCACCACGGTGGTGGCGAACGCGTCGGTGAAGATGCTGCTCCGGGTGTACTCGTTGCCGGAGGCCACGAGCGACGGTGTGTTCCAGGTCGACAGGCCGAGCAGCGGGATCCGCTTCGAGTCGCGCGTCGGCTGGAAGTCGCCCATCGGGAACTCCTCGAACGCGAGCGCGGCGCACGCGAGCGGGGTCCGGGTCGCGCTCTCCGGGATGAAGATCCCGTCGAAGTCGAGCCGCGGCGGCAACACCACGGTGTCCGGGTTGCCGCCCTGGGCCTTGGCCCGGGCGCGGAGGGCCGCGATGTCGCCCTCGCGCACGCCGAGCTTCCGCGCGAACGGGAGCAGGTTCTTCTCTTCGGCGGAGTAGGTCGCCTCGGTGGTGATCGTGCCGCCGCGCTTCGCGACCCCGGCCTTGAACAGCTCGACCGCGTGGGTGCCGAACGTGTTGTCCGGCGAGAACACGGCGAAGCCCTTCATGTTCTTCTCGGGGCCCATCGCGTAGTCCAGCAGGGCCTCGATCTGGTCGACCCGGGTGTACATCGCCTGGAGCGCCCAGTGGTGGCCGGTCGTGTCCTCGTACGACTGCGACAGCGACAGCAGCGGCACGTGGAGGTTCTCGGCCGCCTCGAGCACTGCGTCCGTCTCGTCGGTGATCAGCGGCCCGACGACGGTGATCGCGTGATCGGTGGCCACGGCCTTCTCGAGCGCGGCCACTGCGGTCTCGGGCGTGCCGCCGCTGTCGACGAACACCAGCGGCCGCGGCGACGAGGCGTACCCGAACTTCAGCGCGTCGCGGACCTGCTCGCCGACCGCGGCGTACTTGCCGGTCAGGGGCAGCAGGACGACGATCTTGTTCCGGTCGGGCGGACCGGACTGGAGGGTGCGGACGAGGCCCTGCGCGCGGACCTGCTCCGGACCGGACAGCGACTCGGCGGCCTTCAGGGCGTCCTTCAGCGCGGCGTCGAGGTCGCCGGCGGCGTACGCGGCCTCGGCCCGCTCGAGCACGTTGCCGGTCGCGCCGAGCGGCGCCTCGATCGCGGTCCCGGCGGGGGCGGCGGCGAGCTGGGCGACGGTCGCGTTGATCCGGCCGGAGACCTCGGCGTCTTCGCGGGCGTAGGTGATCGCCCGCTTCGCATACCCGGTGACGTTCTTCGCGTCCGACGCCTTGGCGGCGTCGATCGCCAGCAGCAGGAACCGGTCCGCGTTCTGGGTCGCGAGGACGTCCTTCTCGGGGGACGACTGGAGCACCGACAGGACCCGCCCGTCGACGCCGTCCGCCGCGTCGAGCAGCGCCAGGCCGAGGCTCGCAGCCTCCTTGTCCGGGCCCTCGATCCCGCGGGACACGACCTTGGTGAACCAGGCGTGCGCCTCCGACGGGTTGCCGGCGAGCCGCCGCTGCTCTCCCGCGTGGACCATCAGCAGGTCGACGTCGCGGCCGCCGGGGTTCTGGGCGATCGCCTCCTCGAGGACCCGCACCGCCCGGGCCCGATCGGACTGGGCGTACGCGAGCGCGTCCTCGACCACGTCCGGCGATTCCTTGCGCTTCGCCGCCTCGGCCACCGGCATCGCGAACAGCAGGCCGACGCCCAACCCGAGGACGACGCGACGACACCACGCTCTCGCAGTCACGGAACCCCCACGCACGACGTTCATCGACGATCCTGGACCAACTGGTCGAACTGCGCCCGACGCGGATGGGTCCCCCGAGGCAACCCGCGCGCCCACGATTCCAGTCCCTGCCGCTGCGACTCCTCGAGCGCGCCCGGGACCTCGAGCACGATCTGGAGGTGCAGGTCGCCGCGCGACGCCCGCGCCACGTGCGGGAGGCCGCGGCCGGCCAGCCGCAGCACCTTGCCCGGCGGGCTGCCGGCCGGGATCCGGATCGTGGTCTTGCCCTCGAGCGTCGGCACGGTCACGTCGGCGCCGAGGGCGAGCTCGGCGAAGGTCAGCGGCAGCTCGAGCATCACGTCGTCGCCGCGCCGGCGGAACAGCGGGTGGTCGGCGACGCTGACGATCACGAACAGATCGCCCGGCTCGCCCGACCCACGGGGCGCGTTGCCCTTCGCCCCCACCTTCAGCTTCTGGCCGGTGGCGACGCCGGCGGGGACCTTGACCCGGAGCACGTCTTCGAGCCCGCTCCGGCCGTCGCCGCCGCAGTCGGGGCACGCTCGCTCGACGGTGAACCCGCGGCCCGAGCAGTGGTAGCAGTCGGTGCGCAGCAGGCGCGGGCCGGACGCGCGTCCCGAGCCCTTGCAGACCGAGCACTCCTTGCGGCCGCCGTTCGGGTCGGCCCCGTCGCCCTGGCAGGTCCGGCACCGGACGAGCCGCGGCACCACGATCTCCTTGTCCGTCCCGGTCGCGACCTCCTCGAGGCTGACCGACACGGTGTACCGCAGGTCTTCGCCGCGGCCGGTCGACCGGCGGCGGAACAGGTTGCCCCACATCGTGCCGACCACCGCGTTGAGGTCTTCGGGGCGCGGCGGGCGCCCGTCCTCGGTGTACAGCGGACCCAGCCGATCGTACCGGACGCGCTTGTCCGGGTCGGACAACGTGCGGTACGCCTCGGTGATGTCCTTGAACCGGGTCTCGGCCTCGAGGTCGTCCGGGTTCCGGTCCGGGTGCCATCGCCGGGCCAGCACCCGGTACGCCTTCTTCACGTCGTCCGTCGAGGCGCCCCGCTCGACGCCGAGGATGTTGTAGTAGTCCCGCGTCGCCAACCGCTCCTCCGCCCCGCGCCGGCGCACGGGCGAGCCCGGTGATGGTAACCCACGAGGGGGCTCGTGCCCGCGGTTACGCACCGTCTCGGTCGCCGATTGCGTGCGCTCGGCGGGTTCGTGGGCGGGGTCGGTCCGGCGTCGTC
>JBEBJW010000292.1:0-7439 GCA_040079715.1 Myxococcota bacterium
CGCCGGGGACCCGGCCTTCGCGCCCCACCCCGACGCCGAGGCCGCGCTGGTCCGGTGCGGGCTGCTCGAGCCCCCGGCCCGGACGGACCTGCTCGCCCACCCGATCGCGGTCCTGCGCGAGCACGCGGCGACCGTGCGGTTCGACCCCGAGACCGACATGTACCCGAACCGGTACGACGCGCTGATGGCCCGGCTGGCGTCCCGGGCCCCCGGCCTCGGCGCGCTGGTGTTCGAGGAGGTGCCGCCCCCGTGCGACGACGACGAACCCACCTCGCCCGAGCAGCTCCCGGATGCCTATCGCCTTCGGGTGTGGGACGGGGACCGGTGCTGGGAGCTCGCCGCGGGCGACCCCAGCGACTGGTACGACGTGGACGCCGTCGTCGGGCTGCTCGACACCGTGGCCCGCGACCTCGGGTCGCCGTACCGGTTCTTCCCGTTGCCCGAGGAGAACGGGTACGCCGAGGTGCTGATCGCGCCGGCCGACGCGCTGGCCCGGGCAGTGGCGGAGGGCCTGCTGCCGTGGGCCGAGCCGACGCCGCTCGCCCCGGGCGAACGCCTGCGCCGGGCGCGCGGCGAGCCGGATCCGGTCGCGTTCGTCACCCGCGACCTCACCGACGAGGCCCGCGCGCGGTTCCCGGGCCGGGAGTTGGAGGTCCAGCTCGACCCCACCGGCGGGTGCGAGGTGATCTGGTACCGGGAGGTGGTCGACGCCCCGACCGATCCCGCGCGCCACCTCTCCGCGGCCGAGGCGAACGCGCTGGCGCCCGACGACTGGCAGGCGGGAGACACCGTCGGCGTCGCGCTCGACCCGTGGTGGCGCTGACGCGGGCCGCGATCAGCCGCTGGCGACCGTGTCGCACGGCTCGCCCTCGGGACCGCAGCGCACGCCGTACCCGCCGCACTCGGTCCCGTCGGCGGCGTGCCCGCCCGGACACCCCGGGATCCCGGACGCCCAGGTCCAGGTCCCGTCCGGGTCGTGCGACGCGTGGACCTCGGCGTAGGTCGGCCCGGGCAGCCGGCTCCACATCCGGAGCGTCCGGAACACGCGCGGATCGCGCAGCATCCGGTCCACCAGGCCGTCGCTCATCGGCGCCTGCCGTTGCAGCGCAGGTTCGAGCGCGGCGATCTTCTGGACGCACGCGAGCGCGGCGGCGTCGAGCGGCGCCTCGGCGTCCCGCGGACGGTACCAGTCCCCGTCCGCGGTGAAGAACGCCGTCAGCGCCGCGCTCTGGAACCGGTGACCGGCGAGCGCGTACGGCGTGTTGCGCAGGACGCGGGCCTCGAGCGGCGTCTCCACCTCGGCCTTCGCGAGGTCGCACCCGGTCGCGACGAGCGCGGCCCACTCCTCGCGCGGTCCGCTCGGCTCCGCAGCCCACGCGGCCGCGGTGATCCACGCGACCATCGCGCCTCCCGTCGACGAGCGTATCCGCGGGGAGCCCCGCGCGATCACCGTTCGAACACGACCTCGTCGCCGTGGGCCTCGGCGACCGCGCGGTACGTGTCCCGGTTCACGGGCTGGCCCGTGGCGAGGTGCCCGTGGACCGCGACCAGGTACTGCTCGAACAGCTTCCGGAACGCCCCCTTCATCAGGCCGCCCATCATCGCCGGGGCCGTCCGGTACTCCATCTGCAACCGGACCCGCGTGTGGTCGGGATCGACCGCCTCGAGCCGGTAGGTCGCGAGCGTGTTGTCGGGGTCGATCGGGAAGCCCTTCGCGTCGAGGATCCGGTTGCCGAAGGTGTGGTCGTCGGGTCGCCAGCTCACGATCTGCTCGTGGAGCTGCCGGGAGCCGGAGTCGGAGAACCAGCAGCTCCGCTCGACCCCGAGCCCGCCCTCGAGCGCGCCGTGGACGTAGTCCGACCGGACGATCTGCGGGTGGGACTCCGCGATCCGCCCGTAGTCGACCGCCATGATCTCCCACACCCGATCGATCGGGTCGGGGAGGACGGCGACGACCTCGAACGCGTGGGTCGGGCGGTCGAGCGACGGCTGGCTCACGTCGGCGCGGGCGGACAGTGCGATCAGGAACAACACGGGGACCTCCTCGTCGGCGCGAAAGCCGATGCAGCTCCGTACCCGCCGGTTTCTGTGCGAACCCTGATAGATTGTGGTCAACCAGTCTCTCGCTCGAGTTCAGAATCGGTCCACCACCACCACCACCACCGACCCGACGACGTCGAGCGCGCGCAGAGGAAGGGCTGGTCGTCGTCCCGGGCGCGCCGCGGTTCGAGGGCAGGGGTGGGTGCTCAGTCCGGCCGATGTCCGCCGCCGGATCCGCACGGCGCGCCACTGCTTCGGCTGCACGGCCAGGGCACCTGAACCGAGGTCGACCCGATGAACATCCGGACCCAGAAGCCATGGGGCGCCGGGCGCGGACCGAGGCCTACGCCGCGAAGCTGTTGGTGATCGACCCGGGCCACCGGACGTCGCTGAAGCACCACGACCGGAAGGCCGAGACCCTGCTGGTGCTCGACGTCGAGGCCGAGGTCGAGCGCGACGGCCGGCTCGAGCGTCGGCACCTGGTGGCGGGCAACCGCCTGCACCTCCCCGGGCACGCAGCACCGCCTCGGCTCCGCGACGGGGGCGCGCCTGGACGAGGTCTCGACCCCCGAGCTCGACGACGTCGTTCGCCGTGACGGGACCGGACCGGCTGCTGTTCTCGGTCGACGACCCATTCGCCGACACCTTCGAAGCGGTCTCGTTTCTCCTGGCCACGAAGATCTCGGACGCCGATCGGGACGCCCGGCCAGCGGCAACGCGGACGCCCTCCTGGGCCTGTGTGGCGCGGCGCAGACGCGTACCCCCGGCGCACCGATCGCCACCGCATCGGGTCTGCCGTCCACCGCTGGCGGTCGCGCTCGAAGGCGCGGCTCCCGAAGCGCGCGCTGGTGTTCCTGGTGTCTCGACGCCAGCGGGCGGCGTCACCGCAGGAGCAGCGCCCCCAGGACCACCGCCGTCCCGACCGAGCCCAGGAACGCGATCGCCGCCGCCAGCGCGGGCGACAGCGGGAAGGCCGTCCGCGGCGCCTCCGCCTCCTCCGACGGCCACTCCGGCGGACCCTCGAACGGCCAATCGGGCCGGCCAGGGTCCTCCTCGGCGTGGATCGGGCGCGTCAGGGGAGCGGGGACCGGGAGTGCGTTCACGTCGTCCTCCGAATTCAGAACGCGCGACCGGACGGGGTTCGGACATCGATCCCGATCGAGGCACGCGCGGTCGGTGGGAGTCAGGGCCCATCACGACCGGACCCGTCGGGACTGCAACGACCCGCCGATCCATTGTTGTAGCAAACGGGTTTGCAAGCGCCGGGTACCTCTGAGCTCGGAGGCCGACGCGATGCGCGTTCTCATCCCGACCCAGGTGCAGGACGTGCACGCCACCGTGGTCCAGCGCGCCCTCGCCAGCCGCGGGCACGACGTGGTCCTGTGGTACGGGGCCGACCTGCCGCGGCTCGAGACCCTGTCGTACCGGCTCGAGGACGGTCGGGCCTCGGTGCTCGACGGTCCGGACGGGCGGTTCGACGTGGTGTGGCAGCGCCGCCTCACCCAGCCGGTGCTCCCGCTCGACCTGTCGCCCGCGGACGGGGTGTTCGCGGCCCGCGAGTGGCGACTCGCGCTGGACGGGTTCTGGAACACCGTCGCGCCCGACGCGTTCTGGGTGAACCCGCGGGCGACGTGGGGCTCGTCGTCGTCGTGCAAGGCCCGGCAGCTCGTCGAGGCGGCGCAGGTGGGGCTGCGGGTCCCGCCCACGCTCGTGTCGAGCGACCCGGCCCGGATCCGCGCGTTCCTGCGCGAGCACCCACAGGCGATCTACAAGTCGTTCGCGCCCGGCTCGTGGCTCCACGCCGACGGCAGCGCCTCGCTGCTGTTCACGACCCCGATCGGCGAAGACGACCTGCCCGACGACGACGCGCTGCGCCTGACGCCGGGCCTGTTCCAGCCCCGCCTCGACAAGCGGTTCGAGCTCCGGGTCAACGTGATCGGCGACCGGGTGTTCGGCAGCCGCCTCGACTCCCAGGCGATCGCCTCGGCCCGCGACGACTGGCGCGCCGCCCCCGCCGACGTCGCGGTCGAGCCGTGGTCGCTCCCCGACGACCTGGCCGGGCGGTGCCGCGCGCTCGCTCGCCGGCTCGGGATCGTGTTCGGGTGCTTCGACTTCGTGGTGCCCCCGGACGGCGACCCGGTGTTCCTCGAGGTCAACACGATGGGCCAGTGGCTGTGGCTCGAACAGTTCGGCCCCGACCACCGACTGCTCGACGCGTTCTGCGCGCTGCTCGGCCAGGGGCGCGTCGACTACGACTGGGACCCGGCGCGCGCCGAGCTCCGGTTCGCGGACTTCTACGATCCCGCGCGGGACGAGGCGACGGATGCCCGGCACGTCTCCCACCCCGCTCCGTTGCCCGGCGGTTCCGGGCTGTGACCGAAGGAGGGTAGCCATGAAGAACAAGACCCAGGACACCAAGCGCGTCCTCGCCCGGAAGCTCGCCAAGGAGCTCACCGCGCAGGAGCTCGAGGCGATCAGCGGCGGCGTCTACACCTACAGCGGCGTGTCCCGCCCGCTCGATCCGGGCGACGCGCTGCACTAGTTGGGCCGCAGCGCCACCGGGCTCGCGGCGGCCGCGTTCGAGGGTCCCTTCGGACGCGGCCGCCCCAGCGGGCGACGGCTGGCGTCCGTTCTGCGCTGTGCGGTGACGCGGCGGAGCGGGGATGTCCTGCTCCGCCGTGCGACGGGACGCCACCCGGACCTCGTCGTCGCCTGGCCGACCTGCGGATCCCCGATCCGACGCCCGGACTTGGCCCCGAGGTCACAACGCCGGTCGGGACGCGCACGACCCGAAGCTCGCTTGGGAGCCATCCGTGACCGACGACCTCCGCTGGAACCGCGCCCTGGCCACCACCTCCCGCGCCGTGGCCGCCGCGGACGGGCCGCCCGCCATCGCGGACGCGATCGAGGCCCTGCTGCTCGATTGGGTCGGCGAGTACGCCCGCTGCCTGTTCGTGGACGGCGACACGGTGTGGGCGACCGACGGCGCGGAGCTCCCGCGCGAGCTCGCCCACGTGGGGTCGGCGACCGGGACCGGCCGCGCGCTGCTGCTCCCGCGGATCGCGGCGTGGCCGGTGGGGCGTCACGCGGTGCTGCTGGTCGGGCGACGGGCCGAGGACCTCGACGCAGTCGCGACCGCCCGCCTCGCCGCGGTGTCGGAGCTGCTGGCGCCGCTGCTCGAGCACGTGGCGCTGCGCGAGGAGCTGCCGGAGGCCCCCGACGACCCCGACGGGGCGGCGGGCCCGTTCCGGCGGGAGGCGCTCGAGGCCCGCGCCGGCGCCGATCAGCGCGCCGCCCTCCTCGACGACCGGGCCCCGTGGGCGGGCTGCGTGTACCGCGCGCTCGTCGCGGTGGCCGCGGTCGCGGTGGTGCTCGGGTGGTGCGTGCCGATGGGGGACTGGTGCGAAGGACCCGCGGTGGTGCGCCTCGTCGGGCGGCGAGAGCTCACCGCGCCGGTCGCGGGCGCGATCGCCGAGGTCGGGGTGGTCCCCGGCGAAGCGGTGGTCGCAGGGCAGCCGCTCGTGTGGCTCGATGCGCCGGGACCGGCCGCGGACCTCGCCCGGGTGCGGCTCGCGTTCGACCAGGAGCTCCGGAACCTGCTGCGCGACCCCGCGGATCCCGCCGCGCGCCAGGCGGTGGCCGCGCTGCGGGCGGAGCGGGTGGGTGCCGAGGCCGCCCTCGACGCCGCCACGCTCCGCGCCCCGGTGGACGCCGTGGTGGCCGACGTGCGGGTCCGGGTCGGGGCGGCGGTCGGTCCGGGCGACGTGCTGGTCTCGCTCGCGACCGGCGACGCAGGGGCGGAGCTCGTCGCGCTGATGCCGGGGGACGCGCGGCCGCGGATCCGGCCCGGGATGCCGCTGCGGCTCGCGGTCGACGGCTACCCGGACGCGCCCGCGACCGTCGTCGTGGACCGGGTGGACGAGGACGTCGTCGGGTCCGCCGAGGCCGCGCGCTTGCTCGGGCTCGCCGCCAGCGACGGGATCGGGGTCGACGGGCCGGTGACCCTGGTCCGCGCCGCCCTGCCCGACGCGTTCGGCCCGTACCGGTTCCACGACGGCCTGCGGGGGCGCGCGAGCGTGCGGGTCCGATCGACGCCGGTGCTCGTGGCGCTGATCCCCGCGCTGGAGCGGCGATGACGGCCCGGATCCCGGAGATCCATCAGATCCACCAGACGGACTGCGGCGCGGCCTGCCTCGCGATGGTGCTCGCCCTCCACGGCCGCCCGGTGCCCCTCGGCGTCGTGCAGGACGCGATCGGCGCCGATCGGAACGGGGCCGACGCGGCGTCGCTGCTCGAGGCCGCCGAGCGGTTCGGGCTCCGCGGGCGCGGGGTCAGCCTCGACCTCGACGCGCTCGACACCCTGCCGCAGGGCGCGGTGTTGCACTGGGGGTTCCAGCACTTCGTGGTGTTCGACCGGGTCACCGCGAGCGGCGTCGACCTGGTGGACCCGGGGTGCGGGCGTCGCCGGGTGACCCTCGCGCGGTTCGGGCGGTCGTTCACCGGGGTCGCGCTGACGTTCGAGCCGGCGGCGTCGTTCCGGGCGGTGGCGCCCGAGCCGTCGCGGTACCTCGCCCACCTCCGCCGCTCGGTGCCGCTCGGGCCGCTCGCCCGGGTGGTGGTGCTGTCGGTGCTGCTCCGCGGGGCGGCGCTCGCGTTGCCGGTGCTGACGGGCTTCGTGGTCGACCGGGTGGTGCCGCGCGGCGACCGGTGGGCGCTGGTCGTGGTGGCGGGCGGGGTCGCGGTGCTCGCCGGGTTCCAGCTCCTCGCCTCGCTCGTGCGGGGCCAGGTGCTGACGCGCCTGAAGAGCCGGCTGGATCTCGCGACCACGACCGGGTTCGTCGAGCACCTGATGGCGCTGCCGTACGGGTTCTTCCAGCGCCGCTCCACCGGGGATCTGCTGCTGCGCGTCGCGAGCCACACCGCGATCCGCGAGGCGCTGACCGGCGCCGCGTTGACCGCCGTGCTCGACGGCCCGCTCGCGGCGCTGGCGTTCGCCGGGTTGGTCGTCGGAGACCCGGCCCTGGCGACGACGGTGGCGGCGCTCGGCGCGGCGGCGCTCGGGATCTGGGTCCTCGGGCGGCGGTGGACCCGGGAGGGCGCAGCGGCCGAGCTCGAGGCGCGATCCCACGCGCAGGGCGAGCTCGTGCGGATCCTGGCCGGGGCCGAGACGTTGAAGGCCCAGGGCGCCGAGCGCCTCGCGGTCGCCCGGTGGTCGGACCGGTTCGTGGACGAGCTCAACGCCGGGATCCGCCGCAGCTGGATCGCGATCGGCCTCGACGCCGCGCGCGGAGCGCTCCGGACGCTCGGCCCGCAGCACGTCGTCGATCCGGTCCACGTGGCCGCCCAACCCCTGGAGCTGCAGCGCGTGGTCCACCAGCGCGTCGAGCGGGTCGAGGATC
>JBEBJW010000293.1:0-7426 GCA_040079715.1 Myxococcota bacterium
GGTCCGGCGGTGCGCGGCGGGCGGCGGGCGGGCGAGAAGCTCGGGCCGCAGGTGCGGGCGCGGCTGATGGAGGCGCACCAGCTCAAGCAGTCGGGCCAGTACGCGCTGGCGGCGGCGAAGTTCACCGAGATGGCGCAGATCGCGCGCGAGCGGGGCCGGTCGCGGATCGCCACCACGCTGTGGGCCCAGGCCGCCCAGTGCCACGCGAAGGCCGGCAACCAGCAGGGCCTGACCGAGGCCACCCAGTCCGCGATCGCCGAGGCGCAGCTCGAGGCCGACACGGACCACTCCTCGCGCGCGTTCGGCGAGCTGCTCGGCAGCCTCCAGGGCACCGCGTTCGCCGGGGCCACGCCCCAGCTCGAGGGCGCCATCCGGACCGCGATCGGGGTGGCGCCCGTCGCGTCGACCGCCCCGGTCGGCGAGGTCAACCGGTCGCTCCGGCGGAACCTGCCGTCCGAGTGCGAGGGGTGCGGCGCGCCGGTGTCGTCGGCCGAGGTCAAGTTCAACGCATCCGGCAACGCGGACTGCCCGTACTGCGGGTCGATCCTGACCGCGTAGTCCTCGGCGCATTCGCCCGCGAATGGTCGCGGCTGGGATACGGCCTGATCCATGGGAGGACCATGGAACGGATCGTGATTCCGGGCCGCGCCACCTACACCCCGGTCGCGCTGACCGACGTGCTCGCCGGAACCGCCGGTGTGCGGCTGCTCCTCGGGGCGACCGTCGCCGGGACCGTCGTCCAGTCGGCGGCGTTCGGGTACTACGCCGGCAGCGCCGCCCGGGACTACGTCGCGCGGTCGCGGGTCCGCCCGATCGCGTTCCGGGACGAGTTCGACGCCGACGTGGATCGGCTCGACGAGATGCCGACCGACATGCGCGAGCTCGAGGTCCAGGCGCTGTCCGGCCTGTTGAACCGCGACTACACCGCCGCGCGCCCGACCCGGGCCGCGCTGGCCCAGACGATCAACGCGCGGCTGACCGCGTGGATCGGGGGGATCACCGGGCAGGAGGTCGTGACGAGCTCGGAGATCCGGTCGTTCAGCTTCGCGAAGGTCCTGTTCCCGTTCGCGCTCGGGACCTGCGACGTGATCAGCGGCGACGTGGCGATCTTCCAGGACCTCGGGATCCTCGAGCCGCACGTGATCGCGCACGAGTTCTGCCACCGGAAGGGGTACCTCAAGGAGCTGCACGCCCAGGTGATCGCGTACCTCGCGCTCCGGACGTCCGACGACCCGGTGCTGGTCCAGTCTGCGCGGGCCGAGCGGCTCCACCGCCAGCTCACCGTCGCGAGCGGCCACGACCCGGACAAGTTCGCGCTGCTGGTCGACTCGGCCGGGCTGCGGCCCGAGCTCCGGTCGACGTTCGCGGCGCTCCAGCCGGCGAAGGAGGCGGGGGAGTCCGCGGTCGGCAAGGTGATGCGGACGCTGTACGAGCAGCGGATGCGGCTGACCGGTCAGAACGGGCTGTCGGACTACGACCGCGGGTTCACGAACTTCCTGTGGACGTTCGGGCGGAGCACCGCCGCCCGCCACGACCGGTCGGCGGCGGCGCTGTAGCGAGGCCGTCCCGACCGACGCCCTCGACGCGGGGGCTCCCCGACCGGTGGCTGCAGTCGGGATCCGCAGGTCGGCCGCTCCGCGAGCAGCGCCGGGTGGCGTACCGACCGCCGTGGGCGGGCTCCCGCGTGCGACCGGTCACCGCCCGGGGCGCTGGCGGAGTCGCGCCACCAGGCGGGCGTGCAGCCAATCCCCGCTCGACCGCTCTGGCGCGGCCTCCCCGGCGCGACCCGTGAGACGAAGGGCGTCGGCGAACGCCCGGCTCGCCGGAGACGCGGCCGCCGCGACCCGCCGCTCCACCTCGTCCCGGTCGTCCCGCCCGCCGTCCGCGGTGACCAGCGCGCGGTACCCGAGGGCGAACAGCGCCTGATCGCCGGCCGGGTCGGCGGCGATCGCCCGGGTGAACGCTGCGTGGGCGCCCGGGTCCTCGACGAACGCCCGCCAGACCCCGTCGGCCAGGTGGGCCAGCGCCTGCGGGGGCGCGCCCGGGCGGCGCTCCGCGTGCCCCAGCGCGATCGACGCCAGCTCCGCGGCCCGGGAGAACGCGCCGGTCTCGGCCGCGAGGAGCGCGAGCTGAGCGTGCAGCACGACGAGGTGGAACGGCATCGCGAGGTCGGTGTGCGCCAGACACCAGGTCAACCCCGCGTGGGCGGCCTCCGTGTCGCCGCGCTCGAGCGCCAGGTACGCGAGGCTCCCGCGGATCTCGAACCGGGCGGTGGCCATCCCCGCCCGCTCGGCCACCTCGAGCGCCCGGGTCAACCACAGCCGCGCGGCCTCCACCCGGCCGACGTGCAGCAACGTCCCGCCCAGCCGGTGCATCAGCCCCTGTTGTGCCAACGGATCGCCGGCCCGGGCCGCGAACGGGAGGGCGGCGTCGAGCGCGTCGATCGCCCCCAACGGGTCGTGGGTCGCCCGACGCGCGAGCCCGAGCTCGATCGACAGGGTGACCATCCGGTCCGGCGCCCCGTCCGGACCCGCCACCGCCAGGGCTTCGGTCAGCCAGCGGACCGCGGCCGCGGCGTCGCCCTGCAGCCGCTCCAGCGCGCCGAGGTGCCCGAGGGCCCACGCGATCCGGCTCGGATCTCCGGTCTGTCGCGCCAGCGCCAGGCCCGCGTCGAATTCGCTCCGGTCCCACTGTCCGCGCCTCAGCGCGGCCGCGCAGACCAGCAGCTGGGCGTCCGCCCGGAGGAGCGGGTCGCCGGACGCCTCCGCCGCGGCGCGGATCGTCCGCACGTCGTCGGCCGGGTACGCGCCCGCCTCCCGGAGCACCACGCCGGACAGCAGGAGCCCCGCCCGGGCCACCGACGCGGGCGGGAGGTGGTGGCTGTCGAGGATCCCCCTCAGGTCCGGCGCGACCGCGCGCGCCGGGTCCCGCGCGAGGGCCGCCCGGGCCAGCACGTGCGCGACGTACCGCTCGGTGAGCGCCGGGGGCGCGTCGACGGCGGCGAGGGTGGCCCACCGGACCAGCGGCAACAGGTGGAGCGAGCGGCCGTCGTGGTGGCGCGACAACAGGCTCGCGTGGAGCAGCCGCTCGAGCGCCGGCGTCACGTCGACGTCGCCGAGCACCGCCTGGACGTCGTCGGCGACGAACGGCCCGCAGAACGCGGCGCACGCGCGGAGCACCTCGCGCGAGGCGCCGTCGAGCAGGTCGAGCGACCACCGCACCGCCGCGAGCACCGAGCCGTGTCGGCCGTCCGGACCGCCCTCCGCCGGGTCGGCCAGCAGCCGCGGTCCCCGGGCCAGGATCTCCTCCATCCCGAGCACCGCCGCCCGGGACGCGACGAGCTCGATCGCCAGCGGCAGTCCGTCGGTCGTCGCCGCCACCCGCTCGAGCAGCGGATCGTCCTCCGCCACCGGGGCGCGCCGGGACTGGGTGGTCCGGCGGCGCAGCAGGGCGGTCGCCGCCGCCGGCGGCAGGGGGTCGACCTCGATCACCCGCTCGCGGGGATCGCCGGTCGCCGAGCGGCTCGTGAGCACGAGCTGCAGCGTCGGTGCGAGCGCGAGCCACGGGAGCGCGACGGCGCGGACGCCTTCCAGCACCTGCTCCACGTTGTCCAGCACGACCAGGCGCCGGTCGGCCAGGCGGTGGATCACCGGGCGACGCTCCGGATCGGGCAGGGCGAGGGCCACCGCCTGCACGACGTCGTCCGCGGTGGTGGCGGCGGACAGGTCCACGAACACCGCCGGCCCGTGGATCCGGCCGAGCTCGAGCGCGAGCCGCGTCTTGCCGACGCCGCCGGGGCCGACCAGCGTGAGGAGGCGCACCCGGTCGCGGAGGGCGCGCCCGAGCTCGGCGAGCGCCCCGTCCCGACCGATCAGGTCGGCGTCCACCGGCGCGGGGAGGGGCTCGAACCGGTACCCGACGCCCCACACGGTGAGCACGTGGTCGGGCAGGCGCGGATCGACCTCGATCTTCCGGCGGAGCACCTTGATCGTCGTGTCGAGGGTCCGGGTGCTGACCGACGGCGCGTACCCCCAGACCTGGGCCAGCAGCTCGGTCCGGGGCAGGTCTCGGCTCGGGTGGGCCACGAGGTACGCCAGCAGGGCGCGCTCGGTGGTGGTCAGGGCGATCGATCCCCCACCGTGGCGGTCGACTCGACCCCGCGCGAGGTCGACGACGCCGGCCGTCAGGGGGAGCGCGGTCATGGCGGTGGGTAACCGCCTTCACGACCGGTGAGCGAGGGTGAGGGTGTGTGACGGTCGACCGATCCGGAGCGCCGAGCGAGCTACCGGTGGTCGACGAGCGGCCTCGGAGCCCACTGGAGGATCGATGACCTACGAACAGTTCAAGGTGGCGATGAAAGCCAAGTTCACGTTCGACGACGAGGAGGGGTTCGTGGCGGCTCGACCCGGCCAGCGTCTGGTGTTCGAGCAGGACGGGGGGCGGCTCCTCCGGCTGACGATGTTCAACGAGATCCCGATCGAGGATTCGGAGCGACACTTCGCGGCGTCGGCGATCCTGGACGCCCCCGCCACCGACGAGGTCGTCCACGTCACCGAACCCGGGCCGTACTTCGACCACCTGTACTGGAACTGCCACGAGGAGGGCCTGTACAGCATCGATTGCATCGAAGACCTCGAGGACGACCTCGACCTCGAGGCGTACGCCGGGCTGTCGAAGGCCGAGCGGATCGCGTCGATGCCGTTCTTCCAGAACCCGCTCGCGACCAGCCTCGAGGCGTTCTTCGCCCGGATCCGGGTGGTCGAGGCCAGCTGATCGGGTCCGGGCCTCGACCGCGCAGGGTCCTACAGCGACTCGAGGTACGCCACCAGCGCGTCGAGCTCGCCGTCCGACAGCGACGACGTGTCACCCATCGCCCCGCCGCGGGCCATCGTCAGCACGGCCCGGAGGTCCGGCGCGGTGCCGTCGTGGAAGTACGGCGCGGTGGCCGAGATCCCGCGCAGCGTCGGGGTCTGGGTCGCGATCGGCCCGACGATCGGGTGGGCTTGGTTGTCGGTGAACAGCGCGCCGCCGTGGCAGCTCGCGCACCCCACGTCCGCCCGGGCGAACACCTCGGCCCCGAGCGCGACCAGCGCCGACTGCTCGCCCGCCCGCCGCACGTCCGGGTACCGCTGGGCGTTGACGAACGCGTCGATCTGCGCGGCCTCGGTCTCGGTCAAGCCGGTCCCGCCCATCCGCAGGAAGCTCGTCAGCGACGCCTCCTCCGCCACGCTGGCGACCGTCCCCTCCCAGGTCACCGGCGCGGTGTCGTTCACCGGACCCGCCAGCGACGGGGTCTGCCGGAGCTCACCGGCGATCGTCCAGGTGACGCCGTCGTTCCGGCCGTCGGCGTGGCAGGTCGAGCACGACACACCGGCGCCGTTGGCCGCCATCCGCTCGTCGACCGCCGAGTAGAACAGCCGTCGGCCGGCCTCGATGTCGGCCGGGAGGGCCGCGTCGGCGATCCGGGTCTGGAGCTCGGAGGTGAACATCAGCATCTCGCCGTCGTCCATCGCGTCGGCGTCGTCGACCTCGTCGAACGGGAGCTGCTCGATCGTCCGGTCGAGGAACGTGTGGACCCGGGCCTCGTCGTCGCTCGCGAACGCGATCCCGCGCGGCCCGGCGGAGGTGGTGACCACGGTGATCGGCCGGACCACGAACCCGGCGTCCTGGGGGGAGGTGAACGGCAGCCCGCCCGGCGCCGGGCCGCCGCCGGTGCTGCTGTCGCTGAACACGGCGTCGGTCGAGCTGTCGGACGGCGACGGATCGTCGGTCGGGACCACCAGCACCACGTTCGAGCCCTCCATCGTCACCAGCCACTCGTCTCCGGACGGCGACACGGTGGCGGACGACGGGAAGCTCCGGAACACGAAGCCCGCGCGCTCGGTGAACACCGCCGCGGCGAGGAACAGCGAGCGACCGGGATCGCCCTCCACCGGACGGCCGTCGGACCCGAGGTCGTGCTCGACCAGCACCGGGTTCAACCGACTGACGTCGATCCCGGACGAGCCGTAGCCGCTCTGGACCGGCTCGTCGGACGTCGGGTCGTCGACGCTGGTCTCGGTGTCGGCGTAGATCCCGGGCACGCCGAGGATCGTGCCGTCGGCGGAGATCGTGAGGTCTCCGGTGTTCCGCGGGTCGAGGTCGATCTCGCCGTCGACGCTGCCGTTGCGCGTGTGGTGCGGCCGCGACACCGGGCTGACCTCGCCGTCGTCGAGGTCGATGTACGACAGGGTACCGTTCTTGGCGCTGGCGACGTACAGGACCTCGCCGTTCGGGTGCAACGCCAACCACTTCGGCTCGTCCTGGACGTGGAACGTGCGGAGCAGCTCCCGGCTCTTGCCGTCGTACTCGGCGACCTCGTCGGACAGCGTGTTCGCGACGTACACCCGATCGCCGTCCTCCGACGCGACGATCCCGTGCGGCTCGGCCCCGGCGGGGATCTTGCCGGTGGTCTTCAGCGCCCCGTGGTCGTCTTCGACCACCGCGATCGCCCGCTCGCCCCGGAGGGTGACCCACAGCTCGCGCTTGCCGACCCGCGCGATCCGGGTCGGCTCTCGCCCGACCGCGAGCTCGGACACGGCACCGGTCGCCCGGTCCAGCCGCGACACCGTCCCTTCGTCGACGTTCACCGCTACGTACGCGTCGTAGCCGCGGGTCGCGACCATCGTCCCGCTGCCGGTCGGGAACCGATCGTCCCGCAGGCTCCCACCGCACCCGGCCAACAGCGTGACCACCCAGAGCAGCCGCATGTCGTCACTCCTCGTGCCCGGAGGTCGTCTCCCGCTGGGGAACCCAGGTGTTCCCCGCAGTCGAACGACGTTTCCCACCGCCGTTCAGCAACGACCGTGCCAGGGCCTCGCAGCGCGGATCGTATGCGCGGTGGCCGCCGGATCGCGACATTCGCGTCGCGCCGATCTCCGGGGTAGGAGTGCCGATGTCCGACGCGCCCGCCACGCTGGTCGCCCGCGACGGCTCGACCTCGGCGATCCGGGCCGAGCTCGTGACGTTCGGCCGGAGCGCCCGGTGGGCGCGGGCCGGCGGCGCGGTCCTGGCCGGGATCGCGCTCGGGATCGTGCTGATCCCGGTGCCCCCGATGCACCTCGTGGCCCCGTGGCTGATGCCGCTGCTCGGGCTCGGCCTCGCGGCGTACCTGCTCGGGATCCGCGCCCGGATCGCGTCGATCCGCGGGCCGTGTCCGCGGTGCGCGGCCGAGGTCGCGGCGACCGAGCTCGGCTCGGTCGGGTCGGAGGTCGTGTACGGCGACCTGCAAGCCATTCCGGTCGGCGAGTCCCTGGTCTGGGCGCGGCCCGTCTACGTCGAGTCGCAAACGGTCGGGCAGCCGCAGGTACGACGACAGCGCCCGATTGAGCTTGAGGTGGGTGTTGATATCGCGTCCCCAGCTCCCAGTCTCCGGGTAGTAGCCGAA
>JBEBJW010000294.1:0-7405 GCA_040079715.1 Myxococcota bacterium
CGGGAAGTTGCCGCGGTCGTGGCCCGCGACGACGGTGCGGGTGGTGCCGAAGTCGATTCCGAGCTGCACGGGGGGACCCTCCGGCGATCTCGCCGCCAGGGGGATCGTAGCACACGGGCACCCGGGTGACCCGCGCGGAGTCGTCGCGGGCGCGCGCGAGGGACGCGGAGGGCGCGCAGCGGTCGGCGCAGCCGACGGAGCGGCCGCCGGAGCAGACCCCGCAGCCCGCCGGCCCCGCGGAGCGGGGACGGACAGGGCGAGGAGGCTGCGGAGGAGGTCGGCCGCGACCCCGCAGCGGACCGGTGCGGCGCAGCCGGACGCGCCCGGATCGCCGTCCGGTTCCGCGCGAACCCGGTGGTGCGGCGGACCCCGGTCGGGTATGCGGGGCGGCATGCCCCATTCCGCTCGTCCGACCGTCGCGCATCCCGTCGTGTGGAGCGTGCTGTACCTGCCGTTCGGCGCGATGTCCGGGTTCGTGTCGGTCGCGCTGGTGTTCCTGTCGAGCCAGAACGGGCTCAGCGTGACCGAAGGCTCGTTCCTGAACGGCGCGAACCTCGTGTCGCAGTGGCTGAAGTGGACCTGGGCGCCGGTGATCGACGTGACGCTCACCCCGAAGCGATGGTACGTCCTCGGCACCACGGCGTCGGCGCTCGGGGTGTTCCTGATGTCGGCGGTGCCGATGTCGCATTCGACCCTCGGCTGGCTGCTGGCGGTGATCGCGATCGCGAGCCTGCTGAACTCGATCGTCGGGATGTCGATCGAGGCGATGATGGCCCAGACGACGGTCCCCGAGGAGCAGGGGCGGACCAGCGGGTGGTTCCAGGCGGGGAACCTCGGCGGCGCCGGGCTCGGCGGCGGGCTCGGCTTGCAGATGCTCGAGGGGCTCCCGTCCCCGTGGATGGCCGGCGCCGTGCTCGGGGCGCTGTTCATGCTGTGCAACCTGATGCTGTTCGCGGTCCCGGAGCTGCAGATCCATCGGCTGGCGGGCGGGCCGGCGGCGGCGTTCCGCGGGGTCCTCGACGATCTCCGGGCGCTCGGGCGGACGAAGGGCGGGCTGCTCGCAGCGGTCCTGTGCTTCCTGCCGCTCGGGACCGGCGCAGCGCAGGGCACGCTGACCCAGGGCGCGGTGGCGGCGTACTGGCACGCCGGCTCGACCGAGGTCGCGTGGGTCCAGGGCTACACCGCGGCGGTGGTGACCGCGATCGGGTGCGGAGCCGGCGGGTTGCTGTGCTCCCGGATCCACCCGCGCACGGCGTACGCCGGGATCGGGCTGACCCTCGCCGGGATCGCGGTCGGGATGGCGGTCGGCCCCGCGACGGTGACCGCGTACGTCGTGTGGAACCTGGTGTACGCGTTCGGCGTCGGCATCGCGTACGCGGCGTTCACCGCGGTGGTGCTGAACGCGATCGGCGCGAAGTCGGCGGCGACGAAGTACACGCTGTACGCGTCGCTGTCGAACTTCCCGATCTGGTGGCTGGGCCTGCTGCTCGGGCGGGTCGCGGACCTGCAGGGCGCGCCGGCGATGCTGATCACCGAGGCGGTGCTCGGCGTGCTGGCGGTGGTGGTGCTGTTCGCCGCGACGAAGCTGGTGTCGCGGACCCGCCTGCCGGACGTGGCGGAGGACGCGGCCCCGGCGGCGTGATCCGCCGGGAGACGCGATCGAACGCGGCTGCTGCTGCCGCAGGACGAGCTGTGCGGCAGGGACGGCCGAGCGCCGCGTCGGTCGCTCGCGGCTACGCCGCCGGCGGGGCGTGCTTGCCCGACTCCACCTTCGCCAGCGCCTTCGCCCACTCCTGGTGCGCCAGCCACCGCGACAGCGCCGGGAACCGCTTGTACATCCACCAGATCAGCCAGACGTCCATCCCGGGGAAGTTCTCGAACCGGCCGCGCTCGATCGCCCGCAGGAGCTGGGCTGCGACCGCCTCCGGCTTGTGGGTCTTGCTGAACGCGGAGTCGGACTCCATCACCCACACCGCCGCCGGCTTCGACCGGTTCTCGTTCGCGAGGCCGGGGGTGTCCGTCGTGCCCGGGTAGAACAGCATCACCCGGATCCCCTGCGGCGCGAGCTCGATCCGGAGCGCCTCGGCGAACCCGGCGACCGCGAACTTGCTCGCCGAGTATGCCGAGTAGCCCGGCATCGACATGAACCCGAGCGCCGACGACACGAAGCACACGTCGCCGCGCTTCTGGGCGAGGAACGTCGGCAGGAACGCGCGGACCACGTTCGCGTGCGCGCCGTAGTTCACGCTGGTCATCGCGTCGAACGCGGCGTCGTCGAGCTCGTGGACGTACCCGGGGCGCGCCGCCCCGACGTTGGTGATCAGCACGTCGAGCCCGCCCCCGAGCGCCTCGAGCACCGTCGGGACCGCGGCCCGCACCGCCACCCGGTCGGTCGCGTCGAGCGCCAGGGCCGTCCACGTCCCGGGCTGGGCGCCGGCGGCGGCCCGCATCGCGGCGAGGGTCTCGTCGAGGGGCCCCTGGCGGCGGGCGGCGATCACCACCGACGCGCCGGCGCGGGCGAGGGCCACCGCCGTCTCCCGGCCGATCCCCTCGCTCCCACCGACGAGGAACACCTTCTTTCCCTGAAAATACGACATCCGAACCTCGTTCACGACACAGCGCGGCCACGACGTAACCCGGTCCGCGTCCGGTCTCAGCGTTCGCGCCACCGGGCGTCGCGCTCGCCCCACAGCCGATCGTCGAGGCGCAGGAACCGGTCGTGGCCGAGGATCCGCTCGAGCTCGCCGTCGGAGGTCAGCTTCAGCTCGGCGAGCTCGTCGCGGGCGTCGAGCAGGGTGATCGCGCCGTCCTTCACGTCCTGGCGGATCGCCCGGAACGCGTCCGACCGGCTCTCGAGCTCGACCAGCACGTCGGCCTCGGTGGCCGGATCGAGCCGCTCGTCGGCGACGAACGCGTCGAACTGGGCCCGCATCGAGTCGAGCAGCTTGTCACCGGTCCGCCGCTCGTCCTCGGCCTCGAGCAGGGCGGCGACCCGCTGCTGGAGGACCGGGTCCGCCAGTCGCTCGGCGGTCGGGCGCTCGCCGGGCGGCAACCGCGTCCGGGCGGCGGCGGCGGCCTTCGGGCCCGCCTTCGGCCCGGCCTTGGCGGCGGCGGCGGCGGCGAGCGGCTTGCCCGCGGGGGGTCCCTTCGACGGGGCGTGCTCGAGCGCGGTGATCCGGCGGTCGATCGCCGCGATCCGGAGGGAGTTCCACCCGGTGAGGGCCAACGCGACCAGCGCGAGGGCGATCGGGAGGCCGCGGGCGAGCCCGGAGAGCGCCGTGCCGAGTCGGATCACCCGCCGTCCCCATCGCGATGCACGGTATCGGGGGAGAACGCCGGCAGGCACACCGCGATGTACTCGGCGCCGTCGGGGTGCGGGGTCGCGTACCGGACCCACTCCCCGCGCCGGGTGATCACCGCCTGACCCGCGGCGATCACCTCGACCCCGCCGGCGTGCTCGACCCGGAGCTCGCCCCGCAGGACCACGGTGTACTCGTCGAACGCCGGGCGCTGGCCGGGCTCGATCCACCCCGACGGGGACGTCATCCGGGCGATCGACACCTCGGGAGACGCGGAGTTCACCCGGCCGACGAACTCCTCGATCCGCTTCGGCAGCGTCCCGGCCGCGGCGATCACCGTCGGGGACTCGATCCGTGTGGGCACCACCGCCTCCCGGTCCCCTACCCTATCCGGCCGCCGGTCCGCGCGCGCAGCGCCTCCCACGCCCGTCGCCGGTGGGACCGCGCGTCCTTCTCGTCCCGCCCGAGCTCGGCGTAGGTGCGGGTCTCGCCCGCCGGGACGAAGATCGGGTCCCACCCGAACCCGTTCGCCCCCCGCGGGGCCTTCGCGATCTCCCCGTCGACCCGTCCCTCGGCGACCAGCACCTCGTCGCCGTCGCACAGCGCGAGGACGCACACCGCGGTCGCGGCGCGGGTCGAGGTCCCGTCGAGCGACCGGCAGATCGCGTCGAGGCCGCCGAGCGCCTCCCAGTACTTCACGAACGGGCCGGGGAACCCGCCGAACGCGGCGAGCTCGAGCCCGGCGTCCTCGACCACCACCACCCGCCCCTGCGCTCCTCCATGGGGAGGACCCAGGGCCGCCCACGCCGCGCGGGCCTTGGCGATCGCCACGTCTCGGATCGCTGCCGCTTGGATCTCCGGCAGCTCGAGCGCGACCCGGTCGAGCGGACGGTCGAGGATCCGCTGCGCCTCGCGCCACTTGTTCTCGTTCGACGTGACCAGGATCATCGGGCCCTCGTAGCCCGGCGACCCCACCGACGCGATCAGCCGCCCTGCCACAACATCCGGGCCGAGTCTTCCGTCGGATCCCACGGGTCGACGTACACGTACGCCATCCCGCCGCGGGTGATGTCGAACGTGACGATGTCGGTCGTGAGCTGGAGCAGCAGGCGCATCGGCCCCTGCCCGGTCGGGCTCTGCGGGGTGCCGTCCCCGTGGAGCCACACCGCCATCCCGCCGAGCTTGTCGTACTTCAGCGACTGGACCACCGGCCGGATCGGCTGGCTGCGCTCGCGGGCGTCGCGGATCAGCGCCCCCTCGTCGACCCGCGGGGAGATCCCCAGCTTGACCCGGCGGTACACCCGGATCGTCGGCGGGCCGTCGTACAGGTTGTCGTCGCGGACCCGGTGCAGCAGCACCCGGTTCGCCCCCTTCCACGGATCCCAGTCTTCGCACCGCCCGCCCATCGCGTGGCAGATGAACACCGACATCCGCGCGAACCCCTGGAGATCGACCCACGCGCCCGCGTCGATCTGCGCCATGTGGCACATCGGCGCGCCGCACACCCGGCACCGCGGCCACTGGTGCGATCGGATCCCGCGCGGGTGCCCGCCGTAGGCGCCGACGATCTGCTCGCCGTCGCTCGTCGCCTTGTGGAGGCGGTACGACACCCAGTTGCTCGACTTGGATTCACTCATCGCGCGGATTGTGCCATCGCCGCGGCCGGACCCCAAGGCCGGGCCGGATACCGCTCGGGTATCATCGCCGAATTCGGTCGTTCAGCGCCGCGTTTCGTGGCCCGTGCCGCTCCGTCCCCGACGGGGTGGCGGAGCGGCCCGCGCCGCGCCGCCCGGTCCGGCGTGGAGCGCGACGGGGATCCCGCCGTTGTCGAACCGCGCGATCCGCGGGAGTTCGAGGCCGGTCAGGCGCAGCAGCGCGGGATCCGGCACCACCAGCGCGATCCGCCACCCGATCGCGCGCTCGCGGGCCCACCGCCCGAGCGACTCCCACACCGCCGACGCGCCCCGGAGCCGCGCCCCGTACGGCGGGTTCGCGACGATCAGCCCCGGACCGGGCGGGAGCTCGACCGCGTCGACCGCGGACACCCGCAGATCGAGCTCGACGTGCGCCCGCCGCGCGTTGTCGCGGGCGGCGCGGATCGCGCCCGGGTCGAGATCCGAGCCGCGGATCACCGGCCGGCCGACCGCGACGATCGGCTCGGCCCGCAGCGCGTCCCACAGCGCGCGATCGTGGGTCGGCCAGGCCTCGAACGCGAACGTCCGGTCGGAGCCGGGCGGGATCCCGCGCGCGATCGTCGCCGCCTCGATCGGGAACGTCCCCGAGCCGCACATCGGGTCCACCAGCGGCTCGTCCGCGCTCCACTCCGCGAGGTCGAGCACCGCCGCCGCCAGGGTCTCGCGCAGGGGGGCCTCGGTCGTGTCCCGCCGCCACCCGCGCCGGTTCAGCCGCTCCCCCGACGCGTCGATCGACACCTCGACGTCGTCGCCGTCGATCCGGACCAGCACCTCGGCCGGGGCGGTCGGCGGCCGGCCCGGATCCCGCCGCGGGACCCGGTTCGCGTCGCGGATCGCCACCTCGACCTTCCGCTGGGCGCCCCCCCGACCCTGGATCCGGCTGTTCGACGACGCGATTTTGACCTCGACCGCCTGGCGCGGGTGGACGTGATCCGGCCACGCGAGCTTGCGGACCGCCGCCCCGAGCTGATCGAGGTTCGCGGCACGGAACCGCCCGAGGCGGACCCACACCCGCACCGCGACCCGGGCGTGCAGGTGGATCCGGTACAGGGTCGGGCGATCCACCCGGATCGCCACCCCGCCCCGCTCGATCGACGTGGGAGCGCCGGCGCCGAGCGCGGTCAGCTCGGCGGCCAGGACCTGTTCGAGGCCGGGTGCCGTGACCACGAACGCGTCGGCGGTGCGGAAGACCATGATTCGCACCCGGGGAAGGTGGTATAAGCTGTTACTCGTGTTGGGGAGCGCGGTTGAACGAAGAGATGCCCGCCCCGAGGACCGAACACCGCCCCGAGCCCCGAGGCGGCTCGATCATCGCGGACCGCTACCAGGTCGACAAGCTGATCGCCCGCGGCGGCATGTCGACCGTCTATCTGGCGCACCAGACGAAGCTCAACCGTCCGGTCGCGCTCAAGGTGCTGTCCCCGCCCCCGGCCGGCGAGGAGGCGGCGGCGTTCGAGCAGCGGTTCCGGCGGGAGGCGCAGACCCTCGCCCAGCTCGATCATCACAACATCGTCGTCCTCCACGACTACGGCGAGACGGAAGACGGCCGGTACTACCTCGCGATGGAGTACATCGACGGGCCGCGCCTGTCGGACCTGCTCAAGGATGGGCCGCTGTCGCCCCAGCGGGCCCTCGGGCTGCTGGTGCAGGTCTGCGCCGGCCTGCGGTACGCGCACAAGCGCGGCGTGGTCCACCGCGACCTCAAGCCGTCGAACCTGCTGATCCGCCAGAACGACGACGGCGTCGAGCAGATCAAGATCGTCGACTTCGGCCTCGTGAAGCTCACCGAGACCGACCAGTCGATCACCCGCGCCGGGCTGATCCTCGGCTCGCCGCACTGCATGGCCCCCGAGCAGGTCAAGGGCCTCGAGGTCGACCACCGGGCCGACATCTACGCGGTCGGCGTGCTGCTGTTCCGCACCCTGACCGGCCAGTACCCGTTCCACGGCACGAACAGCGCGGCGACGATGATCGCTCACCTGAACCACCCGATCCCCACGTTCTACTCGGTCGCGCCCGAGCTCGAGGTCCCGCCGGGGCTCGAAGACGTGGTCCGGCGGTGCCTCGCGAAGCACCCGTCGGATCGGTACGGCGACATGCGCGACGTGATCGAGGCCCTCGGCGCGCTGATGGACGTGCCGCCGGAGGGGCTCGGGGTCCGGACGATGACCCAGTCGTCGTCGATCCTCCACGGGGTCGACACGGGCTCGTCCCGCAGCTTGATCGTCCGCGCGCCGAGCCCGCGGGCGGCGATCGCGATCGCGATGTTCGGGGGCGCAGCGCTGGTCGCGTTCTTCCTGATCGGGATCGGCCTCGTGGTGCTGGGCGGGATGCTCCAGAACCGGCTCGCCCGGCCCGCTCCGGCCCAGATCCCGACGATCGTGGTCGCAGCGCCGGTCGCCCCCGCCCAGG
>JBEBJW010000295.1:0-7385 GCA_040079715.1 Myxococcota bacterium
CCTCCCGAGGCCCTTCGTGGGGGGGCCCACCCCTGACGCCTCCGCCATCGGGAGGCCCCGAACCCCACCTGGCCGCACGTGCTGGCCGAACCTGGGACGACCGTGACGAAGCTCCTGCAGACGCTGATGGACGGGGTGGCCGTCGGTAGCTTGTACGCGCTGATCGCGCTCGGCTACACGATGGTCTACGGGATCCTCCGGTTCATCAACTTCGCCCACAGCGACATCTTCATGCTGGGGGCGTGGCTGTCGTGGGTGGTGGCGTCGTGGTTCGGGTGGACCGCGATCGGCGCGGAGCACCCGCTGTGGGCCGCGCCGGTGGTGATCGTCACCGTGATGGCGATGTGCGGGGCGCTCGGGTTCACGATCGAGCGGCTCGCGTACCGCCCCCTCCGCGGCGCACCCCGGATCAACGTGCTGATCACCGCGATCGGGATCAGCCTCCTGATCGAGAACGCAGGCCAGTTGCCGTTCCTGCTCGGGACCCAGCCGCAGCGGATGCCCACGCTGCTGCCTGCCACCCCGCTCGCGACGATCGCCGACGTGAACATCCGGGCGGTCGACCTGCTGGTGATCGGGATCGCGTTCGCGCTGATGGCCCTGCTGGAGTGGATCATCTACGGCACCAAGCTCGGGCTCGCGATGCGGGCGGTGTCGCACGACACGAAGACCGCCGCGCTGATGGGGATCCCGGTCGACCGCGTCATCTCGCTGACGTTCGTGGTCGGGTCGTCGCTCGCGGCCGCGGCGGGGTTCCTGTACGCGGCGAAGTACCCGGGGATCAACCAGCCCGCCCACGCCACGTGGATCCTGCTCGGCCTGAAGGCGTTCGTCGCCGCCGTGATCGGCGGGATCGGCAACCTCCGCGGGGCGATGGCCGGCGGGTTGATGATCGGCCTCGTCGAGCTGTTCGGCGCGGCGTACCTGTCGCCCCACCTCCGCGACGTGTACGTGTTCACGCTGCTGATCGCGGTGCTGCTGTTCCGGCCGGCCGGCCTCCTCGGTCGCGCCACCGTCGAGAAGGTGTAGCGTGGGACAAGGCGTGGTGACCGACGCGCAGCGGTCGTCCGGGGCGCCGGGCTCGTTCGACGCCCGCGCGAGGGCGCTGGCCCCGTCGTGGGCGCAGGCGGCTGCGACGATCGCCGGGCCGATCGTCGCGTCGATCGCGTTCGCGGCGGCGCTCCAGTTCGGGATCGGACCGATGATCGGTCCGTTCTACGCAAAGATCCTCACCGACGTGGGGATCGCGATCGTCCTCGCGGTCTCGCTGAACCTGGTGAACGGGTTCACCGGCCAGTTCTCGATCGGCCACGCCGGGTTCATGGCGGTCGGCGGGTACACGGCGGGGGCGATCACTTACTACGGCCACCAGCTGATCTGGGGCAGCCTCCAGCACCAGGGCGGCCTGTTCGGCTGGTCGACGCTGCTGTTCGTCTGCGCGCTGATCGGCGGCGGGCTCGTCGCGTCGGTCGCCGGGGTGGTGGTCGGGTTGCCGTCGCTGCGGCTGCGCGGCGACTACCTCGCGATCGTGACCCTCGGGTTCGGCGAGATCGTCCGCGTGCTGCTCCAGCGGTCGGACGACGTGCTGGTCGACGCGGCCACCATCCACCAGAGCAGCTGGACCACGCTCGTCACGAGCCTCGGCGGCTCCCTCGGGTTCACCGGGCTGCCGTTCCTGACCAACCTGTTCTGGGTGTGGATCGCCGCCTGCGCGGTTTTGCTCGTGTCGTTCCGGCTGAAGCGGTCGGACCAGGGGCGGGCGCTGCTGTCGATCCGCGAGGACGAGGTCGCGGCCGAGGCGATGGGGATCCCCACCACCCGGTTCAAGGTCCAGGCGTTCGTGTACGCCGCGTTCTTCGCCGGGATCGCCGGAGGGCTGTTCGCGCACGAGGTCGGGACCACGCTCAACCCCCGCGAGCTCGGGTTCCAGAAGTCGTTCGAGATCGTGATCATGGTGGTGCTCGGCGGGATGGGCTCGGTGTCCGGGACCACCCTCGCCGCGGTGCTGCTCACCGTGCTGCCCGAGGCGCTGCGCGAGTTCAGCGAGTACCGGATGATCGCGTTCGCGTTGACGCTGATCGTGATGATGCTGGTCCGGCCGCAGGGGTTGTTCGGGGTGCGCGAGATCTGGGAGGCCCCGGCGCTCCGCCGGTGGTTCGGGAGCCGGAAGTGACCGCCGCGTTGAACGTGTCCGGGGTGTCGATCGCGTTCGGCGGGCTGAAGGCGGTGTCCGAGTTCCGGATCACCGTCCCGGCAGGCGCGTTGTACGGGCTGATCGGCCCGAACGGCGCCGGCAAGACCACCCTGTTCAACCTGCTGACCGGGGTGTACCGGCCGGACGCGGGGTCGATCGAGCTGAACGGTCGGTCGCTGATCGGCCTGCCGCCCCACAAGATCGCCGCCGCCGGGCTCGCGCGCACCTTCCAGAACATCCGGTTGTTCGGCGAGCTGTCGGTGCTCGACAACGTCCGGATCGCGTGCCACCAGCGCACCCGGACCAACCTGCTCGCGACGCTGCTGCGCACCCCGCGGTGGCGGGGCGAGGAGGCCGCGATCACCGAGCTGTCGTTCCGGCTGCTCGAGCTATTCGGCCTCGACGACCGCCACACCGAGCAGGCGCGGAACCTCCCGTACGGCGACCAGCGCCGGCTCGAGATCGCCCGCGCCCTCGCGCTCGAGCCGAAGGTCCTGCTGCTCGACGAGCCGGCCGCCGGGATGAACCCGCAGGAGAAGGTGGCGCTCCGGGCGCTGGTCCGCCGGGTGCGGGACGAGTTCGATCTCGCGGTGTTGCTGATCGAACACGACATGGGGCTCGTGATGGACATCTGCGAGCGGATCACCGTGCTCGACCACGGGGTGGTGATCGCCGAGGGCACCCCGACCGAGGTCCAGGGGAACCCGAAGGTGATCGAGGCGTACCTCGGCACCGCGACCGAAGGGGCGGCCTGATGCTCGAAGTGGACGGGGTGAACGTACACTACGGCGCGGTTCACGCCCTGCACGGGGTGTCGCTCCGGGTGGAGCCGGGCGAGATCGTGACCCTGATCGGCAGCAACGGCGCCGGCAAGTCGACCACGCTCCGCGCGATCTCGGGGATGCTCCGGACCACCGGCGGCACGGTGAAGTTCGAGGGGCGGACGATCACCGGGCTCGCTCCCCACGTGATCGTCGGGCTCGGGATCGCCCACTGCCCCGAAGGGCGCGGGATCTTCTCGAACCTGACGGTCGAGGAGAACCTCCAGATCGGCGCGTTCGCCCGGTCGGACCGCGCCGGGATCGCGAGCGACACCGAGCGGGTGTTCGTGCTGTTCCCGCGCCTGCTCGAGCGGCGGAAGCAGCTCGCGGGGACGCTGTCCGGTGGCGAGCAGCAGATGCTGGCGATCGGGCGGGGGCTGCTCGCGAAGCCGCGGTTGATGCTGCTCGACGAGCCGTCGCTCGGGCTGGCGCCGCAGGTGGTCGCGACGATCTTCCAGATCATCCGCGAGATCAACGCCACCGGCACCACGATCCTGCTGGTCGAGCAGAACGCCCACAAGGCGCTCGAGGTCGCCCACCGCGGCTACGTGCTCGAGGTCGGGCGGATCGTGCTCGCCGACGACGCGAAGAAGCTGGCGGCGAGCGACGAGGTCCGGAAGCACTACCTCGGCGTGGGCTGACCGGCGTCCGGGTCCAGCCCGGACGCTGGGCGGACCACGAGCTGCACCGTCCGACGCGGGCCGGTGGACCGGTTCTCACGCCCCGAGTGCCACAGGTGGGCCGAGAACAGCAGCACCGCGCCGGCCGGTCCGGTGACCACCACCTCGTGCGGGTGGCGCGCGTTCGGCTGCGCGAGGTGCTTCGGCAACGGGCGCAGCGGCCGGTGGGAGCCCGGCACCACCCGGGTCGCCCCGTTGTCGACCGTGAACGGGTCGAGCATCCACAGCGAGGTCAGCCCGAACACCGGGTCGTCCGGGCCCCGGAGCGGCGCGTCGGCGTGGAGCCCCTGCTGACCGAACCCGGGGCGCGGGTTCCGGCCGTGGACCCGCACCCCGGTCGCCACGTCGCCGAGGAGCTGGTGCGCCGCGGGCACCAACACCGGGTGGTCGGCGAGGGCCGTCCACGCGTCGAGGTGGGGCGTGTCCGGACCGAGCTCGACGTGCTGGGTGCCGGTCGGCTCCGCGACGACGACCGGACCGTCGAACGCCGCGCGCAGGCGGTCGACGGTGTCCGGGTCCAGCACCCCCGGCACCACCACGAACCCGTCGCGGTCGAGCGCGTCTCGGTCGTACGGCTCCATCGGGTCAACGTCTCCCGCCGTCGCCGGAGGTGCAACCGGACCGGCGCTCACCGGTGCGGCAGCACGCCCCGGTTCGTGGCGATCAGCTGGTCGTGTCCGCAGTCCGTCGCCAGCTTGTCGGTCCGGATCGCGACGAACACCGGCTGGTACAGCTGCCGGTCCGCGGTGGCGTACAGGTACCGGACCTCGGCGACCACCTTCTCGCCCCGCCCGAGCGCCGCGTCGAGCGCCTTCCGGCTCGCGTTGGTGGTCCCGGCGAACACCTTGCCGACCTCGACCATCGACCGGCCGTCGAACACCACCATCCGGTAGGCGTTGCCGGCGTTCTCGACGATCACCACATCGGCGGACTTCACGAACTTGTACTTCCGCTGGGCGCCGCCGGACGCGGGGCGGCCGCTGGTGTAGGGCGCGTCGCGGTCCTTGAACACCACCCCCTCGGCCCGGGCCGCGATCAACCGGTCGACCAGCGATCGCTTCGCCGCCTTGCCGGTGACGACCGGCAGCACGCGGATCCCGCCGGACAGCGCGGGCTCGAGGTCCCCGTCGAGGACCCCCCACCGGTCGAGGTACCCCTGGCCGCGCAGATCGTCGTCGCCGACCTTCAGCACGTCGAACAGCCACAGCTCGTCGCCGACGACCTCGCCGTCGACGATCGTGCCCGCGGGCAGGTACCCGAGGCCCGCGACCACCGCCGGGCGGATCGCGGTCGGCTGGCCGGAGCGGTTCGTGACCAGGATCTCGTCCGTCCCGCCGACGTGGGCGAGCACCCGCTGCCCGTCGAGCTTCTGCTGGGCGATCATCGCGTCGTCGGCGACGAACCGGTCGAGCTCGTGGTCCTCGATCGACGTGAGGAGCTGCGCCGCCTGCCCGATCTTCGCCCGCTGGCCGCCGACCTTGCTGCCGGACCCCTCCCCCTCCGGCGGTGCCACGTCCGCCGGCTGGACCGCGGCGGTGACCTCCTCGTAGCCCTTGCCCTTCTTCTCGCGGACCAACGCGTCGAACTTCTTGGTGGCCTCGGCGAGCGACACCCGGACGGCCTTGGTGCCTTCGTTCAGCCGGGAGCCGCGTCGCCCCCACCCGACCCGGACCGTGTACGCGCCTGCGTCGGCGATGATCGCCGCGGTGTACACCTTGTCGGAGGTCCCCTCCTGGAAGAACAGCTCGATCGACCGAAGTCCCGGGTCCGCCATCCGTGCGCTCCGTGCGGTTCGCGCCAGCATGCCCCGGGTGAGCCGATTTGTCGCGCGGACCGGTCGCGGTGCCCGGTCCGAGGTACACCGACGGCCCGGGAGGTCCGATGAACTACGACGAAGGTCAGGCGCTCACCCTGCGCTGGCTGGGCGAGGCCGGGTTGGCGCCCGGCATGCGGGTGCTCGACGCGGGGTGCGGCCCCGGGAACCTCGCCCGCCTGGTGTTCGCGCGGATCGGCGACGCCGGCAGCCTCGTGGGGGTCGACACCGACGAGGCGTACCTCGCGCAGGCGCGGGCGCAGCACGCCGGCCGCGACGCCACGTTCGTCCGCGCCGACCTGAACGGCCCCCTCCCCGACGGCCTCGGCGTGTTCGACGCGATCGTCGCCCGCCGGGTGCTGCTGTACCTCGCCGACCCGGGCGCGTGCCTCCGGCGGCTCCGCCCGCTGCTCCGCCCCGGCGGGATCCTGTTCGTCCAGGAGTTCGTCCTGTTCGACCACCCGACGGCGCTGCCGCTCCACGACCGGGTCCGGGGCTGGATGCAGCGGATGCTCGACCGCGAGGGCGCGCCGTGGCAGCTCGGGCGCGAGCTCCCGCGGCTGTTCGCGGAGGCGGGGCTCCCGTGCCCGGTGATCCGGGCGGAGGCCGACGTCGCCGCCCCGGGCCAGCCCGACTCCCTCGTCGACCGGATCCGGTTCGTGCTGCCGCGCCTGATCGAAGCGGGGATCCCCGCCGCCGAGATCGACGTCGACACGCTGGGCGACCGGCTCCGCGCCGAGCGGGACGGGCTCGGCCAGGCGTGGTTCGGTGAGCTGGTGGTGGCCGGGTGGGCGACGGCGGGCTGAGCTCAGCTCCCAGCGCCGAGGTACTCCGCGAGGAGCTCTCGGAACGCGTCGGTCTCGATGTGCCGGAGCAACGCCCGGTCCACCTGTTCGCGCAGCGGCGAGCCCGCCTTCAGGCCGAAGCCGTACCCGTGGTTGTCGAACGTGCCGGGCAGCACCAGCACGTCGTCCGGCCACCGACGGTTCGCGTGGTACGCGAGGATCGGCGCCTCGTACACCACCGCGTCGACCTCGCCGGTCACCATCCCGGCCAGGGCGGCCTCGGCGTCCGGGTACCCGCGGCAGGTCAGCCCGTGCCGGTTGCAGTACCGGAGCCCGGCGCTCGGGTCGACCGTCCCGACCGTGACCCGCGGCAGATCGTCCGGGCCGGCGATCGCCGTCTCGAGCCCGGAGATCGTCAGCTGCGACGACAGCTGCGCGGTCAGGGTCGACACCACGATCACCCCGAACCCGGCCCACGCGATCCCGAGCGTCCGGCCGAGTCGGGTCTGGTGCGCCGGGTCGTTGTACCCGATCACGGTCTCGATCGCCCAGAACAGCCCGGACAACCAGCCGTCCGACCCGGCGAACGGCCCCTCGGCGTCCCGCCGCTCGACCAGCCACATCACCGACCCGGCGCCGACCAGCAGCACCGCGACGCCGCCCGCCACCGCCAGGAACGACGGGGTCAACACCCGCCCGAGCGCGGTCCACACCGAAGCCGTCTGCGGCCGAACCGCGATCGCGAGCCCGGTCGACAGGAACGCGTGGGTCATGTCGTACGTCTCCTCGGTGCTCGGCGCGATGTTCAGCGACACCGCCACGTCGACCGCCCCGTCCGCGTTCGTGACCAGGGGCTTCACCTCGAGCTCGCGGATCTCGTAGGTCAGGTGGAGCTCCTCGGCGAGGTGCTTCCACAGGTCGATGCTGATCCCGCTCCAGCCGCCGTCGGGGTCGTGGATCACGAACGGAGCGACCGGGTGGGTCCCGATCACCAGCGGCGCGGCCGGTGGCACCCCGTCCTGCGCTGCTGCGACCACCGCCAACCATGCGAACATCCGAACCTCCCGGCCGGCCGCTCTATCCGTCCGCCGG
>JBEBJW010000296.1:0-7378 GCA_040079715.1 Myxococcota bacterium
ATCTCGGGGATCGTCGTCGGCTCGGGGGGCGGCTCCCCGACCCCGTCCGGGTCTTCGACGTCGCCGGTCGGATCGCCCTCGACGCTGTCGGGCAGAGGATCGACGCCGGTCGGGTGCTCCAGCGCCTCCAGCGGGTCCGGCTCGAGGCCGTCGGGGAGCCCGGTCGGCGCGGCCGGATCGAGGTCCGACGCGGGCTCGGTGGCCACCGGCGTCGACGGACGCTGGTCTTCGGGCACCGCCTCGATCGTCCCGGGCGCGATCCGCGGCGGGCGCCGGACCACCGGGAGCTGGACCGTGGGCTCGCCCGCGTCGGGACCGCCCCGAACCAGGACGGTCGCCGGCCCGTCGACCATCGACACGCCGGTGTGCTCGTCGACCGGCACCCGGGTCAGGCTGCGGTCGACCAGCAGCGGCCAGCCGTCCGTCTCGGCCTCGATCGCCGGGAACTCCCCGGTGAGCTTCGCGGCGACCAGCCCCTGCGCGGTCCCGATCCACGCCGGGAGCGCGCCGCTGGCGCCGGCCAGCTTGATCCGCTTGTTCGCCAGCGACCGGTTGTCGTCGTACCCGACGTACGCCCCGATCGTGAACCCGCCGGGGATCGCGTAGCCGGTCGGGGTGGCGACGGGGACGAACCCGACGAACGCCGCGTTCCGGAAGTCGTTGGTGGTCCCCGTCTTGCCGCCGACCGGCACCGGGTGCTCCCCGGCGGCGATCGCGGTCGCCGCCCGCCGGCCGGTGCCGTGCAGCACCACGTTCCGGAGGATGTCCGCCGTCAGCTCCGCCACCTGCGGGGTCGCGACCACCGTGGTCTGCGGCTCGGCGCGGTACAGCACGCGCCCGTCGACGTTCCGGATCTCGGCGATCAGCGACGTCGACGTGGGCAGCGGGGCCGTCCGGCCGCCGGCGGTGGTCCCGGTGAACTCGAACGCGGTGCCGGTGACGAGGCCCGAGTACAGGCTCGTGACCTCCTCGAGCGTGATCTCGGACGCCCCGAGCGGCATCGACAGGACCTGGCGGATCTCGGTCTGGACGCCGTAGTCCTCGGCGAGCGACGCCACGTACCGCATCGCGAGCAGCGTGCGGAAGTCCTGGTGCCACAACAGCACCTCGGGGTCGTACAGGTCCGGCCGATCCGGCTGGAGGTCCCACGCCATCTTCCGCCGCTCGAACGCCGACGCCACCGCGTCGAGGGTCGAGACGTGCAGCCGATCCTCGACCAGCATGTCCGCGGCCTCGACGAGCTGCGGGCCGCTCGGCCCGACCACCGGCCGAGGCTCGCGGGGAGCGGGCTCGGGCGCGTCGTTGCCCCCGCCGAACAGGAACCGGCGCTTGCGCGGCTCGGGCGCGGCCTCCGGCACCGGCTCGGGCGCGGGCTCGATCGCGCGCGACCACGGCACGCTCGCGACGAACTCGGCGTCCGCGGAGACGTATCCGTCGGGGATCGCCCCGCACGCCACCCGGATCGCGTCGCCGTCGAGCAGCACCGACAGCGACGAGGTCACCTGGCGGTCCGGGGCGACCTGGTCGTCGAACGCCCGGGCCAACGCCTGGTACTGGAACCGGCACTGCGACAGCCGGTCGTTCAGCGTCCGCCAGTCGTTGTCGAGCGCCCGGAGCTTCCACGCGCGGGTCGACGCGCCCTCGCGCTCCGCCCGGGTCCGCTCGGCCGAGAACCCCCAGCCGAACAGCAGGCTCTGCAGCGCCACCGCGTCCTCGGGGTGCGGGTCGTCGACCAGCCCGGCGAGCACCTCCTGGCGGGACTGGAGGAACAGGCCCTCGTCGACCCGCGCCGGGGTCGACAGGATCCCGAGCTCCTGGATCCGCTTCGCGTAGGCGTCCGACAGCTCGTCCGGCCGCTGGGTCAGGTCCGCGGCGGCGGCGAGCGTCCGGAGCTGGTCGCCGTCCAGCCGGTCGATCAGGTGGTACAGCAGCCAGATCGACGCGACGTTCTCCGAGTTCACGCCGGCCCACGCGATCGACACGCGGTCGGACGGCTCGTGGTCCGGCTTCGGGTAGTAGAACGTGGTCGAGAACGGGAACACGTTCCGGGTGTTGTCGACCAGATCCGCCGGCGACCAGCCGAGCTGGAGCGCCGCGTGGTACACGAGCGGCTTCCAGGTCGACCCGAACTGCCTGAGCGCGGTCGCGCGGTTGAAGTTCCGGTTGTCGTTGCCGCCGACCATCGCCCGGATCTCGCCCGCCTGCAGGACGGTGACGGCGCCCTGGAGCTCGGGCCGGACCTCGAGGTCGCACCGCGCGACGCCGTTCTTCGGCACGTCGCGGACGCTGACCAGCACCACCGCCTCGTCCGGGACCTGCGCGATCCACGCGTCGACGTCCGCCGAGGGCGCCTTGACCCCGGAGTCCCCCTTCTGGCCGCGGATCGACGCCACGGCGACCCGGACCACGCCGTCGCGGTCGAGCCGGCACTCGTGGCCGCCGAGATCGAGCTTCAGCTCCTTCTTGCCGGCGTCGCCGGTGTGCTCGACCACCCGCGCGACCCGGAACTCGTGGACGTGCGGCGGGAAGTCCGGGTCGAACCGCGGGGCCTTGCCGTCGTCCAGCACGAACTTCGCCGCGCCGAACCCCTCCATCCAGGCGCCGACCTCGGTCAGGTGGTGCCACAGGGCGTAGGTGGCCTCGCGCTGCGCGTCCGGGTCGAGGGTCGTCACGACCACCAGGCCGGCGTTGCGCGGGTCGTCGATCCCGACCTGGCCGAGGAGATCGTCGAACGGGGGCTCCCCGAGCCGGCGGGCGACCTCGTCGAGGATCGCCGAGCTCTCGTACCGGAACGTGCCGCGGCGGAACGGCAGCTCGAACCCGTCGTCGAGCAGCTTCTTCGCCTCGGCCCGCACCTGCTCCGCCTCGGTCAGCCGCGCGGCGTACGCCTCCCGGCTGCCCGGCGTCCCGTCCGGCATCGGGCCGGCGAGGTGCTCGGCCGGCTCGTCGAGCATTCGGCGGAGCACGTACTTCGTCCGGTCGTGGGCGCGGGTGATCGCCTTCGCCCGCCGCGCTTCGTCGCCGAGGAACGGGTCGTAGTTCGTCGGACCCTTGACCAGGCCGGCGATGAACGCGCACTCCGCGACCGTCAGCTCGTCCGGCTCCTTGTCGAAGAAGTGCCGGGCGGCGATCCCGAGCCCGCGCCCGTTGCCGGTCACGTGGAACTGGTTCGCGTAGAACTCGAGGATCTCGCTCTTGTCGTAGTGCGCCTCGAGCCGGAGCGCGTTCAGCAGCTCGAACAGCTTGGACTTCGCGGACCGATCCGGCCGGTAGTACAGGTTCTTCGCGGTCTGCTGGGTGAGTGTGGACCCGCCGGACACGAGGCCGCCGGCGAACAGGTTGTCCTTGAACGCGCGCAGGATGCCCTTCGGGTTGACCCCCCAGTGGGTCCAGAACGAGCCGTCCTCGGCGGCGACGATCCCCATCACGTACGCGCGGGGCATCTCGCCGAACGGCACGAACAGCCGGTGCTCGCTCTCGAAGAACACGCCGACCCGGGTGGTGCCGTCGCGGTAATAGACCGGCGATTCCTGGGCGATGATCGTCCGGATGTGGTCGCGATCGATCTGCGGCCCGGGGTTGGCGACGACGTAGTACCGGTAGCCGCCGACGACCACGATCAGCAGCACCACCGCCGCCGCCGCCGCGATCACCGACCCGACGAACCCGAACCGGACGAACCACCGGAAGCAGCCGGCCAACCGGCTCCCGCCGCCGCCGCCGCTCGTCCGCCGACGCGCCCCGCGCGAAGACCCCTCGCCCTCGGTGTCATCCATGCGCCGTTGCTCCCAAGATGCGCTCCACGTCGTCCGTCATGCGAGAGTCGGGCCAACGCTCCGCCGCCGCCCGGCACCCCGCGGGCAGTCCGGGCGTCTCCCACGCGTAACGCACCGCGTCGGCGAAACCTTGCACGTCCGCGGGGTCGTGCACGACCAGCCGCCCGTCGGGCACGATCTCCGACGCCCCGTCGCGGCCCGACGCGATCGGCGGCACCCCGCAGGCCATCGCCTCGAGGATCACGTTCGACGCTGCGTCGTAGCGGGACGGCAGGAGCAGCGCGTCCGCCGCGACCAGCCACCGCTCGATCGGGGTCCGCGGGCCATCGGCCACCAGCCGATCCCCGAGCGCGACCCGCGCCGGTCCGAGCCACCGCTCGGCGTGCGCGTCGCGGCCGACGACCACCAGCCGATCGTGCGGCCCGCCGACCCGCGCGAACGCGGCGACCGCGGTGTCGAGCCCCTTCCGCCGGAACCCGTGCCCGACGAACATCGCGATCCGACCGCCCTCCGGGACGCCGAGCCGCCGCCGGGCCTCGTCGCGGGCGGCCGGGTCCGGGCGGAACCGCGCCAGGTCCACCCCGGTCCGGACCAGCCGCAGGCGCTCCCGACCCACCTGATGCTCCGCGACGATCGCGTCGGCGACCTGCTCGGCGTTGCAGATCACCACCCCGGCCGTCCGGGCCGTCCGCCGGTCCAACCAGCACTCCCACCGGTCGCGGGGGCCGACCCACCGCCCGCCGCGCGCGTCCAGCCACCGCCGGTGGACCCCACCGCTCGCCCGGGCGACCTCGCACCCGGGCACCCGATCGAGCGCCAACCGGACGAACCCCGCGGGGATCCGGGCCGCGGCGGACCACCGCGGCCCGAGCGGGACCGCGTCGAACCCGTCGCCGACGTCGCCGGAGGCTTCGGGGCGCGCGTCGACCCGCCCGCAGGCGACGAGCACGCGGTGGCCGCGATCCCGGAGCCCGCGCGCGAGGGTCGCCGCGACGCCGCCGGTCCCGGTGCCGCCCCCGAACCGCCCGACCAGCAGCGCGACGTTCACCGGGATCCCCGCCGATCCGGACCCGGACCCCCGGTCCGACCGACGGACGCGCCCAGGGCCCGGAGCCGCGACCACTTCAGGTGGACGTAGCCGGCGCCGAGGGCCGCCACCGCGAGCCCGTCCAGCCCGTCCCGCCACGCCATCTTTCGTGTCATCGAATCCACGAACTGCAGCGCCGGACGAACCCACACGTCCCGACGGCGGGCCCGCACCCCTCGCGCATGCAGGGTCCGGGCCGAGATCCGGGTGTATCGGTCGATCGTCGACAGGTGCTCCCACACCGTCCGGTACGGCTGGTGGCGGATCTCGCCCCGGAGGCGCGCGACCGGTCCGTCGACGATCAGCCGGTCGTGGGGGTCGTCGCCGATCCACCGGCCCCTCCCGGCCCGGACCAGCCGGAGCTTCCGGTCCGGGTACCACCGACCGCTGCGGATCGGCCGCCCGAGCCAGTCCGAGCAGCGCGGGAACGAGAACCCGTCGACGTCGGTGCGGTCGAGCGCGGCCCAGACCTCGGTGGCCGCCGCGTCCGTGAGCCACTCGTCCGCGTCGAGCGACAGGATCCACGGTCGGGTGGCGAGGCCGAGCGCGTGGTTCTTCTGGGCGACGTGCCCGGGCCACGGCCGCTCGACCACCCGCGCCCCCTCGCGCGCAGCGACCCGAGCGGTGTCGTCGGTGGTCGACGCGTCGAGGACCACGATCCGCTCGATGTCTCCACCGATCGACCGGAGGCATCGCCCGATCCGGTCCGCCTCGTTCCGCGCCACCACCACCACCGACAGCACCGACTCGCCTCCCCCGGGCTCGACGCCCCGAGCGCACCTCGTTAAGCGTGCCACGTTCGGCGCCGTACCCAAGTGGTCAAGGGAGAGGTTTGCAAAACCTCTATGCTCCGGTTCGAATCCGGACGGCGCCTCCAACCTCCCTCGCGCTCCGCCCGTCCCCCGCCCGACGCCCCGGCTGATGCAGGTCGGGATCGGTCCCCGACGCGGATCCGAGCGGTGCGCCAGGCCCGGACTTCGGCCGGACCTGGACCGTCGGTCCCGCAGTTCCCGGCAGTCGACCTGCGCTGGCTGTCCGCGACGACGGCTCGCGACCCGACGTGACGGCTGGGCCGACCCGGACCCGTTACGTACCGTCCGGCAACCGTTCGGTCCCCTGGAGGATGCGTGCTTCAGGACGGCATCATGTCGTTCGCTCTGCTCGGCGCGGGCTGGGTGTTGTGGCTGTTGGTCGGGCTGTCGGTCGCCTGCGTGGCGATCAGCGTGGAGCGGGCGCTGTACCTCCTCCGCGACGCGACCGACCGGGCCCTGCTCCGCACCGCGTTCGTCGAGTTCGAGCGCGGCATCGGGCTCGGCACGCTGCCAGCGCAGATCGCGCCGCTGACCGGGTTCGAGGCGCGGGTCCTGCGGGCCGGGCTCGCGGTCGCGCCGCGGGGGCTCGAGGCGGCCGAGCGGGCGTTCGTCGGGACCGTCGCGGCCGAGAAGCTGCGGATGGACCGCGGCCTCGCGGTGCTCGCGACCACCGGCGCCACCGCTCCGTTCGTCGGGCTGTTCGGGACGGTGCTCGGGATCATCCAGTCGTTCCACGACCTGTCGGTCAACACGTCCGAGGCGTCGGAGGCGGTGATGGCCGGGATCTCGGAGGCGCTCGTCGCCACCGCGGTCGGGCTGATGGTCGCGATCCCGGCGGTCGTCCTGTACAACACGTTCAACCGGTGGACCCGGGCGCGGGTCTCCCGGGTCGAGAGCCTGGCGAACCTGGTGCTGTCGCGGATCGACCCCCCGGCCCTGTCCCACGGCCGCGCGCATGGGTAGCCGGCTCGGCGGTAGCGACGACGAGCTGATCGCCGACATCAACATCACGCCGTTCGTCGACATCATCCTGGTGGTGCTGATCATCTTCATGGTGACCGCGGCCACGATCGTGAAGTCGTCGATCAAGGTGTCGCTGCCGGAGGCGGCCACCGGCGAGGCCACCGACAGCACCTCGCTCGGGCTGACCCTGTCGTCCGACGGGCGCCTGCTGCTCGACGGCGTCCCGACCGACGCCGACGGGATCCGGGCCGCGATCCGACGGGCGAAGCAGTCGACCGACGAGGTCGTGTGCCTGATCAGCGCCGACAAGGCCGTCGCCCACGGGCGGATCGTGTGGGTGATCGACCTCGTGAAGTCCGAGGGCGTGGGCAAGTTCGCGATCAACATCGACAAGACGCAGGCGATCCCGCCGGATCCCGCGGCGGTCGGCGAAGGGGTGGGCGTGATGCCGGGAGACCCGCCCCGACCGGTCGAGCAGGGGCGGTAGCGTGACCCTCGCCGCCCTCGAGTCGGACGGTTGGCGCGAGCTGCGGTGGCTCGTGGCCGGCGTCGTGCTGTCGCTCGGGCTGCACGTGTCGCTCGCGGCCGGGGTGTCGCGGATCCCCGATCGCGGCCCGCCGCCGCCGGTGTGGGTCGAGATGGCGATCACCGAGGTCCAGCCGGTGCCCGAGCCGCCGCCGCCCGAGCCCGAGCCCGAGCCCGAGCCGAAGCCGCCGCCCCCCGAGCCGGAGACCGTGGAC
>JBEBJW010000297.1:0-7370 GCA_040079715.1 Myxococcota bacterium
GATCAGCACGTTCCTGCACAGCACGAGGTGGAACTCGTTGAACGACCCGTCGGACACGAGGTTGTGCTGGGCGAACACGAGGTTCGACCGCGGCGCGTCCCGGACCACCGCGTACCGGTGATCGATCCGGAACCAGTCGCGGAGCGCGCCGGTCCCCCCGGACGCCCGGTAGTTGGCCTCGAATCCGTCGAGCGCCTCGATCGGGTAGATCCCGCGCCGGGCCCGCAGCACGAGATCCGGGGCGAGGTCGGTCGCGTAGATCCGGCACCGCGCGTACAGGTTCGCCTCGTGCAGGAGGATCGCGAGCGAGTAGGCCTCCTCCCCGGTCGCGCAGCCGGCGACCCAGATCCGAACGAACGGCCAGGTGCGGAGCAGGGGGACGATCCGGTCTCGGAGCGCCGTGTAGAACGGCGGGTCGCGGAACATCGTGGTGACGTGGATCGACAACCGATTGACCAACCGGGCCAGGGCGCGTGGATCCCGGAGCACACGGTCCTGGAGCGCCGACGGGGACGCGACCCCCTCGTGGTCGAGCACCCGCCGGATCCGCCGGCGCAGCGAGGCCGGGCTGTACCCGCGGAAGTCGTAGCCGTACCGGTGGGCGATCGCGTCCAGCAGGAGCGAGATCTCGAGCTGCTCGAGATCGTCGTCGCCCTCGGCCGGGTTCACCGGGACAGCCACACGCGCAACAGCGACAGGAGCTGGTCGGTGTCGACCGGCTTGGTGACGTAGTCCGAGGCGCCCGCCTCGAGGCACCGCTCCCGGTCGCCCTTCATCGCCTTCGCGGTCAACGCGATCACCGGCAGCGTGGCGAGGCGGGGATCGGTCCGCAGCCGTCGGGTGGTCTCCCACCCGTCCATCTCCGGCATCATGATGTCCATCAGCACGATGTCGATGGGCTCGGCGGGGATCTTCTCCAGCCGGTCGAGCGCCTCGCGGCCGTTCTCGGAGAACTCGACGACCATCCCGTGGTGCTCGAGCACCGCGGTCAGCGCGAACACGTTGCGGACGTCGTCGTCGACCACCAGCACCCGCTTGCCGTCGAGGGCAGGGTGCACCGCGCCGAGCCGGGCGAGCATCCGCTGGCTCTCGTCCGGGAGGGCCGTCTCGACCCGGTGGAGGAACAACGCCGTCTCTTCGACCAGCCGCTCCGGCGAGCGGACATCCTTGACGATCACCGTCTCGGCCAGCCGCTCCAGCGCCGTGGTCTGTTCGCGGGTCAGCTCCATTCCGGTGTACACGATGATCGGCAGGGTCCGGAGCGACGGGGTGTTGCGGACCTCGCGGATCAGGTCGAGGCCGGTGCGGTCCGGCAACACCAAGTCGGTCACCATGCAATCGAACGGCTCGTCGGTGATCAGCGCGGTCAGCGCCTCGGCGGCAGTCCCGGCGGTGGTGATGTCGAGGTCCACCTGACCGACCAGGGTGACGATCGCGTCCTGATGGACCGGATCGTCCTCGACCACCAGCAGGCGCTTGACCCGTCGGCGGAGGAACGAGTGGATCCGGTCGAGGGCGCCGGTCACGTCCTCCTGGAGGACGGGCTTCGCGAGGACCGCGATCGCCCCGGCCTCGAGGCCCCGCCGCTCGTCCGCGACCGCCGAGATGATGTGGACCGGGATGTGCCGGGTCGACGGGTCGTGCTTCAGCCGGTCGAGCAACACCCACCCGTCCATGTCCGGCAGCATCAGATCGAGGGTGATCGCGTCCGGTCGGACCGCGCGCGCGATCCCGAGCGCGTCTTCGCCCGTCCCGGCGAGCAGCACCTTGAACCCGCGCTCGCGGCCGAGCTCGACCAGGATCTCGGCGAACGACGCCTCGTCTTCGACGACCAGCAGCACCCGGTCGCCGGAGTTCAGCGTCCGCCGGTCGTCGAGGACCGCGGCAGTCCGGTCGGCCCGGTCGAACGCTCGATCCGCTCGAGGGCGCGGGTCGGGGTGGCGTCGTCGGCGCTCCGGCGGCGCGGCTCGGCCCGTCGACCCGGGTGGATCGGCGGCAGGTACAGGGTGAACGTGCTGCCCACGCCGACGTCGCTCGCCAGGTGGAGCTCGCCGCCGAGGAGATCGCTGATCTCGCGGCTGATCGACAGCCCGAGCCCGGTCCCGCCGTACTTCCGGCTGGTGCCGCCCTCGGCCTGCTGGAACGCCTCGAAGATCAGCAGGTGCTTGTCCTTCGGGATCCCGATCCCGGTGTCGCGGACCTCGAACGCGACCACGTCCGGAAGCTCCTGCAGCGCGCTCCGGTCGTACCGACGTTCGCCGGCCTTGACCCGCCGCACGGTCAGGGTGACCTCTCCGGCTTCGGTGAACTTCATCGCGTTGGACAGCAGGTTGCGCAGGACCTGTTTCAGCCGCATCTCGTCGGTGACCAGTCGCTCGGGCACGCCTTCGCCGACCTCGATCCGCCACCCGAGCCCGCGGTGCTCGGCGATCGACGCGAACGTGCGCCCGAGCTCCTCGACCAGGGGCGCGATCGGGACCAGGCCGATGTCGATCCCCATCTTGCCGCTCTCGATCTTCGCGAGATCGAGCACCTCGTTGATCAGCGCCAGCAGGTCGCCGCCGGCCTGATGGATCGTCCGCGCGTATTCGATCTGGCGGTCCGACAGGTTCTGGTCGCGGTTCTGCGCGAGCTGCTGCGACAGGATCAGCATGCTGTTCAGCGGCGTCCGGAGCTCGTGCGACATGTTCGCCAGGAACTGCGACTTGTACCGGGAGGTGATCACGAGCTTCTCGGCCTGATCCTGGAGCTCGGACCGGGCGCGCTCGACCTCCTGGTTCTTCCGCTCGACCTCGTCGCGCTGCTGGGTCAGCTCCCGCGCCTTCTCCTCGAGCTCCTCGTTGGTCTGCTGCAGCTCTTCCTGCTGGGTCTGGAGCTCCTCCGCCATCCGCTGCGAGTCGCGGAGCAGCTCGTCGGTCCGCATCGTCGCCTCGATCGTGGCGACGACGATCCCGAGGCTCTCGATCAGCTGGTCGAGGAACGCGAGCTGGATCGCGGTGAACGCGTGGAACGTCGCCAGCTCGATCACGCCCTTCAGGTCGGACTCGAACAGGACCGGACACACCACGAGGTTCAGCGGCGGCGCCTCCCCGAGGCCGGAGCCGATCTGGATGTAGTCGGCCGGCACCCGGGTCACGAGGATCCGCTTCCGCTCGAGCGCGGCCTGGCCGACCAGCCCCTCGCCGAGGCCGAACCGGTTGGACACGCTCTTGCGCTCTCGGTACGCGTAGCTCGCGAACAGCTCGAGCCGGGTGGCGCCCTCGACCGTGCGGCTCATGTAGAACACGCCGTGCTGTGCGTCGACGGTCGGGGCGAGCTCCGACAGGACCTGGGCGGCGACCGTCAGCAGGTCGCGTTGCCCCTGGAGCATCCGGGTGAACCGCGCCAGGTTCGTCTTGAGCCAGTCCTGCTCCTGGTTGATCCGCGTGGTCTCGCCCAGGGTCCCGATCATCTGGTTCAGGTTGTCCTTGAGCAGCGCGACCTCGCCGCGGGCCTCGACGTCGATCGCCTGGGTCAGGTCGCCGCGGGTCACCGCGGTCGCGACGCTGCCGATCGCGCGGACCTGGCGGGTCAGGTTGCCGGCGAGCTCGTTGACGTTGTTGGTCAGGTCGAGCCAGATCCCGGCCGCGCCCGGGACGTCGGCCTGCCCGCCGAGTTTCCCCTCGACTCCCACGTCGTGGGCGACGCTCGTCACCTGATCGGCGAACGTGGACAGGGTGACGATCATGTTGTTGATGTTCTGCTCGAGGGTGGCGATCTCGCCGCGGGCGTCGAGGTGGAGCTCCTGCTTCAGGTCGCCGTTCGCGACCGCGGTCACCACCCGGGCGATCGCGCGGACCTGCTCGGTCAGGTTGCTGGCCATCTGGTTGACGCTGTCGGTCAGCTCGCGCCAGATCCCGGACACCCCGAACACCTCGGCCTGTCCGCCGAGCACCCCCTCGGTGCCGACCTCCCGCGCGACCCGCGTGACCTCGTCGGCGAACGACTGCAGCTGATCGACCATCGTGTTGATGGTCTCCTTGAGCTGGAGGAACTCCCCCTGGACCTCGACGGTGATCTTCCGCGACAGATCGCCCTTCGCGACGGCGGTGGTGACCTGGGCGATGTCCCGGACCTGGTTCGTCAGGTTGCTGGCCATCAGGTTGACGTTGTCGGTGAGCTCGCGCCAGGTCCCGGACACGCCGCGGACCTCGGCCTGCCCGCCGAGCTTGCCCTCGACCCCGACCGCCCGGGCGACCCGGGTGACCTCGTCGGCGAACGACGACAGCTGATCGACCATCCGGTTGATGGTCTCCTTGAGCTGCAGGATCTCCCCGCGGACCTCGACGGTGATCTTCCGGGTGAGGTCGCCCTCGGCGATCGCGGTCGACACCCGCGCGATGTCGCGCACCTGGGAGGTGAGGTTGTCCGCCATCACGTTGACGTTGTCGGTCAGCTCCTTCCAGATCCCGCGGGCCCCGGCGACCTCGGCCTGTCCGCCGAGCACCCCCTCGGTGCCGACCTCCCGCGCGACCCGCGTGACCTCCTCCGCGAACGACGAGAGCTGATCGACCATCGTGTTGATCGTGTCCTTCAGCTCGAGGATCTCTCCCTCCGCCCCGACGGTGATCTTCCGCCGGAGGTTGCCCTCCGCGATCGCCGCCGCCACGGTCGAGATGCTCCGCACCTGAGCGGTGAGGTTGCTCGCCATCGAGTTCACCGCGTCGGTCAGATCACGCCAGGTGCCGGACACCCCGCGCACGTCGGCCTGGCCTCCGAGCCGCCCCTCGACCCCGACCTCGGTCGCGAGCCGGGTGACCTCGTCCGCGAACGACGACAGCTGATCGACCATCGTGTTGATCGTCTCCTTCAGCGCCAGGATCTCCCCGCGGGCGCTGACGGTGATCTTCCGCGACAGGTCCCCGTTCGCGACCGCGCTGGTCACCTCGGCGATGTCGCGGACCTGGTCGGTCAGGTTGTCGGCCATCAGGTTGACGTTGTCGGTCAGCTCCTTCCAGGTGCCGCGGACCCCCTCGACCGCGGCCTGGCCGCCGAGCTTGCCCTCGACGCCGACCTCGCGCGACACCCGCGTCACCTCTGCCGCGAACCGGTTGAGCTGATCGACCATCGCGTTGATCGTGTCCTTGAGCTCCTGGACCTCGCCCCGCGCGTCGACCGAGATCTTCCGCGACAGGTCTCCGTCCGCCACCGCGGTCGCGACCTCGGCGATGTTCCGGACCTGGTTCGTCAGGTTGTTCGCCATCGAGTTGACGTTGTCGGTCAGCTCCTTCCAGATCCCGGACGCGCCGCGGACCTCGGCCTGGCCGCCGAGCACACCCTCCGTGCCGACCTCGCGCGCCATTCGGGTCACCTCGTCGGCGAACGACGACAGCGAGTCGACCATCGCGTTGATCGTGTTCTTCAGCGCGAGGATCTCGCCCTGGACCTCGACGGTGATCTTCTTCGACAGGTCGCCGGTGGCGATCGCGGTCGACACCCGAGCGATGTCGCGGACCTGGTCGGTGAGGTTCCGACCCATCTGGTTGACGTTGTCGGTCAGCTCGCGCCACACGCCCGACACGCCCTTGACCTCGGCCTGCACGCCGAGTGTGCCCTCGGTGCCGACCAGCCGGGCCACCCGGGTCACCTCGGCCGACACGTGGTTCAGCTTGTCGACCGTCGTGTTGATCGTGTTCTTCAGCGCGAGGATCTCGCCCCGTGCGTCGACGGTGATCTTCTTCGACAGATCGCCCTCGGCGACCGCCGTCACGACCTCGGCGATGTTCCGGACCTGGCTGGTGAGGTTGTCCGCCATCGAGTTCACGTTCTCGGTGAGCTCGCGCCACACCCCGCGCGCCCCCGGGACCGCCGCCTGTCCGCCGAGCACGCCCTCGGTGCCGACCTCGCGGGCCACCCGGGTGACCTCGTCGGCGAACGCGGACAGCTGATCGACCATCGTGTTGATCGTCTTCTTCAGCTCGAGGATCTCGCCCTTCACCTCGACGGTGATCTTTCGCGACAGGTCGCCCTGGGCGATGGCACTCGACACTTCGGCGATGTTCCGCACCTGGCCGGTCAGGTTGTTCGCCATGAAGTTGACGTTGTCCGTCAGGTCCTTCCAGACCCCGGACACGCCGCGGACCCGCGCCTGGCCGCCGAGCAGCCCCTCGGTGCCGACCTCCCGCGCGACCCGGGTGACCTCCTCGGCGAACGAGCTCAGCTGATCGACCATCGTGTTGATCGTGTTCTTCAGCGCGAGGATCTCGCCTTTCACCTCGATGTCGACCTTCTTGGTCAGGTCTCCCTGCGCCACCGCCGTGGTGACCCGGGCGATCTCGCGGACCTGCGCGGTCAGGTTGCTCGCCATCAGGTTGACCGACTGCGTCAGCTCCTTCCACACCCCGGACACACCCGGGACCCGGGCCTGCGCGCCGAGCTTGCCGTCGATCCCGACCTCGGTGGCGACCCGGGTGACCTCCGAGCCGAATGCCTTGAGCTGGTCCGCCATCCCGTTGACGGCCTTCGCGTGCTTCAGGAACTCGCCGCGGAGCGGGGCGTCGACCCCGTCGGCGTCGATCCGTTGGTCGAGGTCCCCCCGCGCGACCGCGGACACGACCCGCGCCATGTCCTCCGAGTGGGAGGTGAGGTCGTCGAGCAGTCCGTTGACGTCCGTGGCGATCCGGCCCCAGCCTCCGGCGAGCGACGCGCGCGGCAGGCGGCGGTGGATCCGGCCCTCGACGCCGACCGCGGTCCGCAGGGCGGAGGTGTCGTCCGCCAACCCCCCGACGATGCCGATGGCTTCGTTGAACGCCTCGCAGATCTGGGCGTCGAGCCCGGTGAGGTCGTCGCGGAGGCGGACCTGGAACTCGCCTCGCTTCAACGCCCGGAGCCCGGCGAGCAACTGTCGGCGATCCAGCGCGTCGGTCGGGGGAGACGGCGCGGTGGTACGAACGGACGGCATCAGGTCTCCGGAGGGGTGAGGACGGCCGCCAGCGTGGCCAGCAACTGGTCCGGGTCGACGGGCTTGAGCAGGTGGGCGGCGAACGACGCCGCGGAGGTCCGCTCCCGGTCTCGGGGACTGCCGAACCCGCTGACCGCCACGATCGGCGGGGTGGCGTCGCCGAGCCGTTGGCGGAGCAGGGCGGCGGTGTCGTAGCCGTCGAGGCCCGGCATCCCGAGATCGAGCAGGATCACCTCGGGCGGTCGCGCGATCGCGCGCTCGACGGCCTCGATTCCGCTCGCCGCCTGTTCGACCGCGTGCCCCCAGCCCTGGAGGAGCTCGGCGGTGAAGAACCGCACGTCGTCGTTGTCGTCGACCACCAGCACCCGGTTGCCGGGACCGACCGGCGGGAGGGGCGTCGGCTCGGGGGTGGGGATGGCGTGGAGCAGGT
>JBEBJW010000298.1:0-7369 GCA_040079715.1 Myxococcota bacterium
GCCCCGGCGGTCACCCGGGCGAGCCGGAACAGCGGCCCGCGCGCGTCCGGACCGGCGAGGGTCGCCAGCGCGGCCGCGATCCGCCCGCGGAGCCCCGGGACCGGCGGCTCGACCCGCCGGCCGTCGAGGGTGACCCCGCCGACCGCGACCAGCGCGACCACCGCGCCCGCCGCCGCCGGGCCGGTCCCGACCGCGGTCAGCGCCGCGGCGATCGCCAGGGTCGCCGCCGCGAACACCCGCCGCCCCGGGCTCACGACGTTGATCCGCTGGGGCTCGGGGTCCGTCACCACGACCGGGGGCAGCTCGCCGCGGTCCGGGGTCCACGCCGGGGGGGCGAACACGATCCGGAGCTTGTCCCACGCCGACCGGTGGTGCGCGAGCTTCCGCCACAGCCCGCGCAGCGGCTCGAGGTTGTTGTCGGTGGCGTCGTACGTCGGCAGGCCGGTGGTGGTGCCGAACGTCACCGGCTCGGTCTCCGGGACCCAGGTGCCGAACAGCCGGTCCCACACGAGCAGGACCGCGCCGTAGTTGCAGTCGAGGTACGCCGGGTTCGAGCCGTGGTGCGCCCGGTGGTTGCTCGGGGTCACGAGCCACCGGTCGAGCGCCCCGAGCCGGCCGACGAGCTCGGTGTGCTGAAAGTACTGGAACACGTTGCCGACGAGCCAGCAGCCCAGGGCCATCGGGTACGGCACCCCGAGCAGCGCGAGCGGCAGCGTGACCAGCACCGCGTCCTGGAACCACGAGAACCGCGTCGCGACCGACAGGTTGTAGTCGCGCGACTGGTGGTGGACCGCGTGGACGACCCACAGCGCGGCCACCCGGTGCGCGAGCCGGTGGCGCAGGTACAGCGCCAGATCGGTCAGCAGGAACACGACGACCCAGTGGACCGGGTCGCGGGTCGACCAGCCGTCCCACAGGCCGGCCAGGTCGCGGAGCGCGCGGTACCCGAGCAGCGGCACCAGGCCGACCGCGCCGAGCACCGCGCGGGACACGAGCGACGCCCCGAGGTTGTTGAACGTCTGGCGCCAGGAGTAGCCGCGCCGGCCGAGGGCGCGGGCGACGAGGTGCTCGGCGAGCTGAGCGCCGAGCAGGACCGGGAGCGAAGCGATGGCGACGAGTTGTTCGGTGTTCATGGCCGAAAGCTACTCGCCCGCACATGTGATCGTCGATTACAAATGCTGGCGGGTCATGCGGCGAGGCGGCCGATCTTCGGCGCGTGGTCCGACAGGCCGCGGAACGGCCCGGCGTCGACCGAGTACGCCTCGACCCCGTCCCACCGGACCGACGGGGACGAGAACAGGTGGTCGAGGTGCATCCGGCGGTGGAGGAACGCGGCGGTCTCGGCGTCGGCGCCGCGGTACGGGTCCACGAGGCGCGCGGTCAGCCGGTCGTACACCGGCGAGCCGGGGGCGCTGTTGAAGTCCCCGACCACGATCACGTCGGTGTCGCCGTCCGGGAGCTGCCCGAGCAGCGCCTCGGCCTCGGCGAGCTGGTTCGACCCGTGGCCCATCCGGTCCGGCAGGCGGTGCGGGCCGACCTCGAAGAACGCCGGCAGCGACAGGTGGGTGTTCACGAGGTGGAGCGGGCGGGAGGCGCCGTGCGGGCGCAGCGTGACCCGGGCCGCGATCCGGCGCTGCTTCCACCGGGCCGCCGGCGCCCACCGGACGTGGGTGATCTCCCGGGCGTCGGCGGCGTCGATCGGGTGGCGATCCGACACCAGGACCGCGAGCCCGGTGGTGTACAGCCGCCCGTAGCGGTGGGCGGGGAAGTACCGGGCATCGAACCGCGCGCTCGACCGGTTCGCCGCGAGCGCCGCGTGGAGGTGGTCGACGAACCGCCCGAGCTGGGGCGCCGCCCCGCCGCGGAGCGAGCCGTGCTCGACCTCCTGGAGCGCGATCACGTCGGGGACCGTGGGCAACCCGGCGACGACCCACGCGAGGCGGCGGATCCACGCGTCGGACGCGCGCAGGCCGTGGGTCCCGTGGCCGAAGTACCGGACGTTCCAGGTCATCACCCGCAGTCGCACCCCCGGGTCACTCATAACGCCGTCCGACGCGACCCTCGATCAGGCCGCGTCCGACGTGATCCATCGGACGCGGTGGGCCTCGAGCGGGGTCGGCAGATCCCACCGATCCTTCATCCGCGACACCACCGCCTCGGGCACGACCGCGTCCCGACCCCGGTTCTGCGCGATCCGGACCCCGTCGGGGACCTCGACGTACCCGATCTCGACCCGGTACCCGTAGTCCCACGCGAGGTCGACCGTCTCGGCCCGCCGCCGTCGGTCGAGGTTCGTGGCGCAGAACGCGACCGGCTCGCCGCGCCGGAAATGCTCGCGCAGCCGCTCCCGCCCCGCCTGGACCACCGCGCCCTGGTCGTCGGTCGGCGCGATCCGGAGCTCGGCTCGGAGCTGGTCGAGCGACACGACCGCGATCCCCGGGTGGCACCGGGCGAGCCAGGTGTCCTTGCCCGCGCCGGGCAGACCGCAGGTCATCACCAGGGTCCCGCGCCGATCGTCGTGGACCGGGACGTCCGGTGAGCGCCCGGTCGACCGGAGGTACGCGATCCGGGTGTGGTCGTCCGGGAACGGCCGCGGCCGGTCGAGGCACCCCTGCTCGGCGCACAGCTCCCGGAACAGCGCGATCGCGTCGAGGATCCGCTGGGTGTCGGCGCAGATCCGGCCGCGGAGGTCGGCCTCCGCCACCACCGCCAACCAGTCGGCGCGGCAGACCTGAGTGACCTCGCACGCGACCCGCACCGGATCCTCGGCGTCGATCGCGAAGAACGGGATCTGGTGGTACCGGATCAGCCCGCACACGGCCTCGCGGAGCGCGAACGGCACCCCGAGCTCGTACCCCATCCGGCGGACGATCCGCTCCCCGACGCGGCTGTGGCCCCGGGCGCTGACCCGCCCGTCGGGCTCGATCCGGGTGGTGGCCGGCTTGCCGACGTCGTGCCACAGGCAGGCGAGCCAGGTGACGTGGCGCCCGACCGGATCGAGCGCCTGCCAGCTCGGCAGCTCGACCAGGACCTCGAGCACCATCCGGGTGTGGATCCACACGTCGCCTTCGGCGTGGTGGACCGGATCCTGGACGCACCCGGCCAACGCGCGGACCCGCTCGAGCGCCTGGAGCGCGTCCCAGCTCGGCGGGACCGGGGCCGCCCACAGCGCCCGAGACGCTTCCGCCGTCACGGGCCCTTCGTCTGGAGCCAGGCGCCGAACCGATCGGCGTCCCAGGTGTTGACCACCCGATCCGGGTCGACCCACCCGCGCTGGGCCTGGCGGACCCCCCACCGGGTGCGGGTCAGCTCGGACACGTGGTGGGCGTCGGTGCTGACCGCGAACAGCACGCCCTTCGCCATCGCCCGGCGGAGGACCGGCGCGGCCGCGTCGAGGCGGGGGAGGGCCGAGTTGATCTCGAGCGCCACCCCGTACGACGCCAACGCGTCGAGGACCGCGTCGACGTCGAGCTCGATCCCCGGCCGGTGTCCGATCATCCGCCCGGTGAGGTGGCCGATCACCCGGACCGCGGGATCGGCGATCGCGGCGATCACCCGCTCGGTCTGCCGGGCCTGCGGCAGGTCGAACGCCGTGTGGACCGCCGCCACGCACCAGTCGAGCGAGGCCCGGAACTCGGGATCGTAGTCGAGGCTGCCGTCCGGCGCGATGTTCAGCTCGGACCCGCGCAGCAGCCGGAGGGTCGGGTACTGCTCCTGGAGCCCCGCGAGCTCGTCGGCCTGCTCGCGGAGGCGGTCGCGCGAGATCCCGTTGATCGCGAGGTTCTCGGCGTGGTCGGTGATCGCGAGGTACCGGTACCCGCGCCCGGCCGCGGCGGCGACCACGTCGGACAGCACGCTCCGGCCGTCCCCCGAGTACGTGGTGTGGACGTGGAGGTCGCCGCGCAGGTCACCCTCGGCGAGGGCCCGCGGGAGGGTGTGATCGCGGGCGGCCTCGATCTCGCCGGCGTCTTCGCGCATCGGGGGCGGGATCGTCGGCAGCCCGAGCGCCGCGTAGATCGCGTCTTCGGTCTCGGACGCGATCCGGGCCCCGGTGGCCGTGTCGGACAGCGCGTATTCGTTGAGGACCCACCCGCGGTCCATCGCGAGCTGGCGGAGCTTGATGTTGTGCGCCTTGCTGCCGGTGAAGTACAGCAGCGCGGCGCCGAGGTCCGCCGGCAGCACGTACCGGAGGTCGACCTGGTACCCGGTCGCGCCGATCACCGAGGTCTTCAGGCCGCCGGACACGAGCACCCGGTGGACGACCGGGAGGGTGGCGAGCCACGCGGCCACGTCGTCGGCGGCCTCGGTGGCGACGATCAGGTCGATGTCACCCACGGTCTCCCGTTGGCGCCTGAGGCTGCCGGCCGGGACCACCGCGGTGACCGACGGGTGCGCGCCGACCCAGTCGACCCACCGGAGCGCCTCGGCCATCGCCTCGGCGATCGGCAGGCGGGTGTCGCCGTGGACCAGCCCGAGCCGCTCGATGCCCTGGCGGATCTTGATCTCGGTCTTCTCGCCGAGGCCGGGGAGGTTCCGGATCGTCTCGGCGTCGAGCGCGGCCTTCAGGTCGGCGAGGTTCTCGATCTTCAGCTCGGTCCGCAGCTTGTGCAGCGTCTTCGGGCCGATCCCCGGGATCCGCGACAGCGCGACCACGTCCTTCGGGAACTTCGCCCGCAGCGCGTCGAGCTTGTCGATCCGACCGTCGGTGACGTACGCGCGGATCTTCTGCGCGGTCGAGTCGCCGATCCCGGGGATCGCCTTCAGCGCCTCGACCGGCAGCTCGCACAGCTCGACCGACACGTTCTCGAGCGACTGGGCGGCGCGCTCGTACGCCCGCGCGCGGAACCCGTTCGGGTTCTGCTCGTTGAGGACGGTCAGCTCGCCGAGCTCGCGAATCAGGGCCCGGATCTCGTCGTTGCGGCTCATCGGCGTCGGAGTGTACCCCGATCGGACAGCGCGGACCGCCCGATGTCCGATCGCGGTCGGATGCGGTGGGCGGAGAACCGGGTAGACCAGAGCCGAGGAGGATGTCCGATGTTGTGGCTCGCGCTCGCCTGTGGCCCCGCGCCCGACCCGTCCGGTTCGTCCGACTGCCCTGAGGACTGCGCGGTGACCGTGCAGATCGAGCCGCCGTCCGGCCCGTCCGGGACCCTGATCGTCCGGAGCGATCCGCCCGGCTACGCGTTCGGCGGGGCGGTCCTCGACCCGTCGGGGGCGGAGATCGCGACGGTGTCCGGGCTGTCCGAGGCCGAGGTCCCGCTGTCCGGCCTGATCCCGGGCGAGACCTACACCGTGTCGGTCGGGTACGCGTGCGTCGCGGGCGAGGCCCAGCCGGCGTGCGGCGACGTGGAGCTCCGATTCGCGGTCGGTGACGCCACTGGCACCACCGGTGGCACCACCCCCACCGACGGCTCGGTGACCGACGCGTTCGTCCAGGAGCCATCTCCGCTGGTCGACGTGCTGTTCGTGGTCGACAACAGCGGCTCGATGGCGGTCCACCAGTCGGACCTGACTGCCAATTTTCCGGTGTTCGCGAGCTTCTTCCTCGGGTCCGGGCTCGACTACCACATCGGCGTCGTGTCGACCGACCTCGCCGATCCCCGCCAGAGCGGCAAGCTGCGCGAGGTCGCCGGGGCGAGGTGGATCGACGACGCGACGCCCGACCCGATCGCGGTGTTCGGCGCGATGGCGAACCTCGGGACCACCGGTTCCGGGACCGAGGCCGGGTTCGGCGCGGCCTACACGGCGATCGAGCTGCTCGAACCGGGCTACAACGCCGGGTTCGTCCGCGACGGGTCGAACCTCCACGTGATCCTGCTCAGCGACGAGCCGGACCAGACCCCGCCGTCGGTGATCGCCGACGCCGAGTTCGTCCCGTGGCTCGAGGGGCTCCGGACCGACCTCGCGCTGACCACGTTCTCGACGATCTGCACCCGCACCGGCCCGACGCGCGGGACGGCGTACATCGACGCCGCGTTCGCGACCGGGGGCGTCGCCCACGACATCGAGAACGTCGACTACGGGCTGGTGCTCGAGGACCTCGGGCTCGCGAGCTCCGGGCTCGCGCGCGAGTTCTTCCTGACCGAGGTCCCCGAGCCGGGCACGCTCGAGGTCACGGTGGAGGACCCGACGACGGGGGCGGAGCTGTCGTTCACCGAGGGCGACGACTACCTGTACGACGAGGGCCGGAACAGCGTCGCGTTCGTCAGCTACGTCCCGGTCCCCGGCGCGACGGTCCGGGTCCACTACTGGCCGATCGAGTGACGGCGGCGCTCCTGCTGGCGTCGGCGTGCACGGACCGGCCGCGCGACGGCGTCGACGGCCCGACCGGCGCGTCGACGGACTCGGGTCCGACGGACCCGACCGATCCGACCGGGGACCCGACGGGCGTGGACGGCGGTCCGGTGCGGATCGACGGCGGAGGTGGCGATCCGGGGTCGGCGTCGGCGGTCACGACCTGCGCGGACGGCGGTCCGGTGTACGCGGTGTGGGTCGACGACAGCCCCGCGTCGTCGGGAGCGGTGTGGTTGAACCGGTTCGACGCGGACGGGTGGCTCGACGCGCCGGTGTCGGTCGACCCCGAGCCGAAGATCGCGTCGGCGGTCGAGGTCCAGTGCGAGGGCGATCGGGTGTGGCTCGTGTGGGCGTCGGCCCGGGACGCGTACGGCGACTCCGGGATCTGGTACCAGCAGTCGGACGACGCAGGGGACCACTGGCTGGATGCGCCGGTGCCAGTGGACAGCGACCCGGACGGGGCTTCGGATGGGGCGTACACGTCGGTCGCGGGCCGCGGCGACGAGCGGCTGGTGGTGTGGGCCGACGACCGGAGCGGCGTGTACGACATCCTCGCCGCCCGATCGGTGGACGGCGGTCGCCATTGGCAGCGTCCGGTCCGGGTGGACGCGGGCGACGGCTACTCAGCCCGGCCGAAGGTCGCGTTCGGGGACGGCGACCTCCGGTTCGTGGCGTGGGAGGACTCGCGCAACGCCGCGATCGACGTGTACGTCGCGCGGTCGATCGACGGCGGAGACACGTTCCTCCCGGACATCGCCCCGAGCGGAACTCCCGGCGGGCCGGCCGAGGTCGAGCCGGTGGTGTGCGTCGACGAGGCGGGCGCCCCGACCGTGGCGTGGAGCGACGCCGGACGCGACGGCGCGTCGCCGGACGTGTGGGCCGGCTGGTCGCCGGACGACGGCGCGACCTGGGAGCCGCACCGGGTCGACGACCGCGACGACGGCCAGAGCCTGCACCCGCGGTGCCTGTCGGACGGCGGCGGGATCCACCTCGCGTGGGACGAGGGCCCGGGCGAGGCGTCGATCGCCCACCGGCGGGTGGTGGACGGCGCCCCGAGCGGGCCGTCCGCGACGGT
>JBEBJW010000299.1:0-7354 GCA_040079715.1 Myxococcota bacterium
GCCGACCGGTCGGCCGAGCTCGAGGGCGTCACGCCGGGCCGCCCGTACGTCGCGGTGCTCGAGTCCGGCAGCCCGGCCGGCCGCGGTCGCCTGTACAGCCAGCGCTCGATCCTCGCGGTCGACGGGGTCGACACGCCGGACCTCGACGCGTTCGTCGCGGCGATCCGTCGCGCGGGGCCGTCGGTGCGGCTCGAGCTCCGGACCCGCGAGGGCGAGCGCGAGGTGGTGACGGTCGAGCCGGATCCCGCGTTCTTCCCGTCGGAGGAGCTCCGGTGGGACGGAGACTGGCAGCGGATCCGTGTGGAATGACACGGTGCCCCGCCGCCGACCCGCCCGCTGGCCGCACCCGGACCCGTCGCGCCGTCGGGATCGCGGGGGCGGGTGGCACCCCATCCCAGACGATCCTCTGCCGATCGGCGTCGTCCGGCTGGCGGTACCGTTCGCGGCGCCGGTGCGGTATCCCCGGCCTTCGGATCGGGGAGAGCACGGATGTGGATTGCAGCTCTGCTGGTGATCGGCGCAGGCCCCGCGCTCGCGTCGGGTGAGGCCGAAGAGGCCGAGGTCACGTTCAAGCTCGGGATGAAGGCGTACAACGATCAGCAGGACTACGAGACGGCGCTCGCGAACTTCCTCGCGTCGAACCGGCTCGCGCCGAACCCGTCGGTCGCGTTCAACATCGCCCGGTGCTACGCCCGCCTCGATCGGTTCGCCGAGGCGTACCGGTGGTTCACGATCGCGAAGGAGGGCCTGTCGAACGACTCGAAGGTCGACCTGGTCAAGGAAGAGCTGACCAACATCACCCCGAAGGTGGTGGTGTACGACATCGTGTCCGATCCGCCGGGCGCGACGGTGTACGGGGAGCGCAAGGACCTCGGCGTGATCGGCGTCACGCCGTTCAAGATCGCGATGGCGCCGCTCGCGGCGTCGAACCGCGATCCGAACCCCAGCCGGACCTTCATCTTCGAGAAGGAAGGGTGGGAGGACAGCTCCACCAAGATCACCCGCGGGTCGCGCGGCGAGACGGTCCAGGTCGCGGGCCAGCTCCGGCAGGTCGTGGGGACGATCGATGTCCACGCGCCCGACGGCACCGTGGTCCACCAGGGCGCGCCGGACGGCCCGGTCGTGTGCGAGGCGCCGTGCGAGGCGAAGCTCGCGCCCGGCAACTGGGTGCTGTACTTCCGCAAGGACGGGTTCCGCGACGCGGTCCGCCAGCTCGAGGTCGTCGCCGACCAGACGATGACCACGCTGGTCGAGCTGACCCCGAACACCGGCTCGGTCGTGATCGACGCCACCGAGCGCGGCGCGCTGATCGAGATCGACGGCGAGGCGGCCGGGTTCACCCCGTCGGTCGTCCAGGCGGTCGCGGTCGGCGAGCGGACGGTCCGGGTGTCGCGCCCCGGGTATGAGCCGATCGTCCGCACGGTCCAGGTCGAGACCGACAAGCAGGTCACCCTGGACGACCTCGAGCTGCTCCCGCTGAACGAGGTCACCGCTGTGTCGCGGCGCGCGGAGCGGATCGAGCTCGCCCCGTCGTCGGTCACCGTGATCGGCCAGGAGGAGCTCAAGGCGTTCCAGTACCCGACGATCTACGAGGCGCTCCGCGGGGTCCGCGGGTTCTCGTTGACGTACGACTCCGCGTACGGCGGCGCCGCGGTCCGCGGCCTCGGTCAGGCCAACGACTACAACAACCGGCTGCTCGTGCTGTCGGACGGCGCGATCCTCAACGACAGCATCCTGCTCCAGTCGTTCATCTCGTACGACGGTCGGATCGACCTCGGCGGGATCGAGCGGATCGAGGTCGTGCGGGGCCCGGGCTCGGTCCTGTACGGGACAGGCGCGGTGTCGGGCGTCGTGAACCTGGTGAGCGACTCGATCGACACCCCCGAGGGGACGGACATCTCGGTCGGCACGTACGACAACCACGTCCTGCGGGCGCGCGCCCAGGCCCACTACAACCTCGCGGACGGCATCGGGTTCCGGGCAGCCGTGTCCGGCGGCGCGTCGCAGGGGCGGGAGGAGCTGCTCGATCCCCGCGGTCCGGACAACGACCTCACGGTCCAGGGGTTCGACCGGTTCCAGGGCGCGACCACCCAGGGTCGGTTGTGGATCAAGGATGCCACCATCCAGTGGTTCCACACCTGGCGGGACATCCACATCCCGACGGGGATCTACTTCACCGACTTCAACCCGGACGAGCACGTCTGGACCGATGTCCGGACGTTGGTCGAGGCGCGGTACGAGCCGCAGCTGTCGGAGGCCGCGAAGCTGCTGACCCGGCTGTACTTCAACCGGTACGTGTACGACGGCGTGCTGCCGTACGGCCCGTCGAACTCGGTCGAGACCTACACCGGCGTGTCGTTCGGGGCGGAGGCGCGGATCGTGCTCGAGCCGAGCGACGCGTTCCGGCTCACCGTCGGCGGCCAGGGCGACAACTCGCCGACCGCGTCGATGGTCGGTCAGGACGAGTACAACGACGGCACGGTCGAGCCGTACCTCGACTCGAACACGCCGTACTCGGTGTTCGCCGGGTACGCGCTGGTCGACCTGGTGCCGGTCGAGGCGTTCCGGCTGACGGTCGGCGGCCGCGCGGACTACTGGTCGACGTTCAAGAACGTGGCGTTCTCGCCGCGGCTCGCGGTGGTGCTGGTCCCGGACGACGGCGACTACGTCAAGATCCTCGGCGGTCGCGCGTTCCGGGCGCCGTCGATCTTCGAGCTCGCGTACAGCTCGCCGTTCCAGGCCCTGCCGGACGACCTGCAGCCGGAGACCGTGTGGTCCGGCGAGCTCGAGTACAGCCACGCGTTCGACGACGCGTGGACCGGCCTCGTCGCCGGCCACGGCAGCTACGCCGAGAACCTCGTGACCACCCAGACGTACGGCGACCCGGCCGACGGGGTGATCCAGTACCTGAACAGCCCGGACCCGATCCGGATCTACGGGGTCGACGGCGAGCTCCGCCGTGGGTTCCAGGGCGGGTGGATGCTGTCGGGGTTCTACAGCTACCTCGACTCGCGCACCGCCGACGGCGAGATCGTGCCGAACGCGCCCCAGCACAACGCGGGCGTGAAGCTGATCGTCCCGATCTCGGCCCCGACCGCGCGGGTGGCGTTCCGGTCGAGCCTCGAGGCGCCGCGGCGGATCGACGCGACCCGCGACGACAGCACGGGGCTGGCGGTGATCTCGGACGTGGTGCTGTCCGGCGCGGTGCCGGAGCGCGGGTTCGAGTACGCGGTCGGCGTGTACAACCTGTTCAACATGGTGTACGCGCAGCCGGTCGTCGACAACTACCCGGAGCGGGTGATGCCGCAGCAGGGGCGGTCGCTGATGGCCACGCTCAGCATGCGGTTCTGAGGTTTCTGGATCGGGGCTCGGCCCGGTCGGCACCATCCAGCGGTGGATCCCGGGGGGCGCGGGCGAGGTCCAGCTGGCCCTCGGGCGGACGGTCACCCTCGGCGCGCGGGTGGACGCCGACCTCGTCGAGACCCGGTACCCCCGGGAGGGTGTCGGGACCGACGCGACGGGGCTCCGGGCGGCCGCCCTGGGGATGATCGGCACGCGGTTCGGAGGGCGGCGGTGACCGGGCGGTGGTCCACCGGCTGGGGCGCCACCACGTCGACCTGGCGGAGGCGACCGCGCGCGCGGACCGTCGGTGCGCGGTCCTCGTCGCCTGCGGGGTGTCGCCGCAGCGGGCCGCCGAGCAGGCGGCGCGGGCCGCGGTGAGCGCGTCGCTGGTGCGGTCGGCCCGCGGTGGGAGCGACGCCGCGCGGGCCCACCTGGTCGAGATCTGGCTCGATCCGGTCCACCGGTGGTGTCGGGTCGGCGCCGGTCCGGACGTGTGCCGCGACGACGCCGCCCACGACGCGCTGATCCGAATGCTCGATCGGCTCCCAGCTCCGGGACCCGGAGGCGCTCGAGCCGTGGCTGTGGGTCCTCGAGCGGACCGGGCCCGGAGGCTCACACGGAAATTTCCAGCGGAGTTGATCGGCCTCCTACCAACGATGCGGGCGAGGCTCCGGTCGTGGTGGCCGGGGCGGCGGGCGGCGTCGGTCGAGCAGGAGGTCCACGCCGCCAGCGGGCCGCCGCGGTCGGGTGGGTGCTGTCCCGCCTGCCGCTCGACGATCGCGCGCTGCTGACCCGCGCGTACCTCGAGGGCGGACCCGCGACGAGATCGCGGACGCCCTCGGGTGGTCGCTCGGGACGGTGAACCGACGGCTTCCGCCGGGGCGCGGCCGCGCGCGGGATCGACGGGGTGCACGACCTCGACGTGTTCGTGGTCGACGATCGGGAGCACGCATGAGGTCGGCGCGACGAGCTGGCGGCGTACGTCGCCGACCCGGCCCCGGCCCCCGCTGAAGCGGCGGGGGTTGGCCCGCCCGGCGGGACGGCGGTGGCGTGGGGTCGCAGCGGCGAGCCTCGGGCTCGCGACGGCCGCGGTGGCGGTGCTCGCGGTGATCCTGGCCGCGGTGCGCGCCCGCCCGACCGCGATCCGGGTGGTCCCGGCCGACGCGGCGGTGGCGGTGCAGGCGGACGTGGTGGTCCGGTCGGACGGGGAGGGGGTCGCGTCGCCGGGTCGGATCGCCTGGCCACGGGCGGCTCGAGGTCGAGGTGACGCCCCACCGCGGGGTGGCGCTGGAGGTCGCGACCGCGGAGGCGTCGGTCCGGGTGGTGGGGACGGTGTTCGCGGTCGATCGGGGCCCGTTCGGGACCGCGGTGTCGGTGGACCGCACGCGGCGGCGGTCGCCCGCGCCTGCCCGTTCCTCCGCCCCGACCGCTCGGTGGCTGCACGGGACGCCACCCGGAGCTCCGCGCCGTCGGAGGACGCGCGGATCCCGCACCCGACCACGATCGGCGGGATCTGCACCCCGCGTCGAACGGGAGGAACCGCGTCACACGATCTCTGCGACCACCAGGCAGATGTCGTCGCGCTGCGGCCGGTCGGCCCGGTGGGCGAGCACGGTGGAACGCACGTGGTCGCGCAAGGCGCGGGCGCCGCGGACCGAGCCCTCGAGCGCCAGCGCCCGGAGCGCCTTCTCGCCGAGCTCGGTGCCGTCGGCGGCCTCGGTCTCGGGGATGCCGTCGGTGTACAGGACCAGCAGGTCGCCGGGGTTCGCGGCGAACTCGAGCTCGCTGTAGGTCGAGCCCTCGGCCGATCCGAGCGGCGGGTCGCGGACCCCCTGGAGCACCTGGACCTGCCCGCCGCGCACGATCAACGGCGGCCGGTGTCCGGCGTTCGCGACCACCCCGCGGCCGCCGCCGGCGCTGATCCGCACCACCACGCCGGTCATCATGTACTCGCCGCGGGCCGACTCGTGGATCACCCGGTTCAGCATCCGCATCAGCTGGCCGGGTCGGAGCGCGCCGCGCATCCCCATCCGCGCCAGATCGCACGCCCCCTTCACCGCCCCGGTGATGATCGCGGACGGCGCGCCGTGGCCGGTCACGTCGCCGACGATCACCATGCCGTCGCGCTCGGACAGCGCGTGGGCCGACCACCAGTCTCCCCCGCAGTGCGCGGCCGGCTGGAACCAGCTGTACAGGTTCAACCCGGGGATCGACACCTGCTCCGGCGGGACGAGCATCTTCTGGACCGCGCCGGCGAGCTCGAGCTCCTTGCGCCCGGTCGCGGCGGACGCGGCCTCCTCGACGAGCTCGGTCATCACCCGCCCGAGGTTCCGCAGGCTCTGGTGGAGCGTCTGCATCGAGCTCGCGGCCATCTCGAAGTCCGCGGTGTCTTCCGGGATCGGGTGGGAGAACCAGGTGGCGTTGAGCTGGACCGAGAACTGGTGCCGGGCGGCCCGCAGGGCGTCCTCGAGGCTGGCCTGGCGGCTGTTCGCGGCGGTCTGGAACACCCGGACCGCCCGGGTCATCACGTCGAGCATCTCGACCACGTCGGCGTAGCCGCGGGCCAACGTCTGGCGGACCCGCGACAGCTCGCCGGTCGAGTACGCGGCGAGCTCCTCGAGCGTCTCGATCCGGCTCTCCCGCTCGATCAGGAGCGTGTCCATCTTGCGGAGGAAGATCCGCCACGACTCGGGGTCCGGCGGGCCGTCGCGCAGGCCCATCCGCTCGATCTCGTTCTTCAGGAGTGACCCCACGTCCATCTCACACACACCGGTCACGGGTTCGGGCGGCCCTCGATGAAGTACAGCGACCGGGACTGGCTGCGCTGGGTGCGGTGCGACACGGTCCGGTCGAGGATCCACGACACGAGCGTCTGCCGACCCGGGATGACCTCGATCCGGAGGATCGCGGCCGAGTTGAACAGGTTGAACATCCCGAGGCCCGCGCCGCCGTGGCTCACGTCGAGCACCGCCGATGCGGTCGGCGCGATCACCCCGGTGCGGCCCCGGAGCAGCCCGCCGAACACCTTGGCCCGCGGCAGGCGCCCGAACGGGTCCGAGATGTCGAGCGCGAGGTGCGAGCCGTCGACGGTCAACCGGAGCGTGGGGACCTCGTTCTCGGCGAGGCTGATCTGGGCCTGCCGATCGGCGGCGTACTTCGGGCGGCCGGTCGGGTCGATCGGCGCGTCGTACATCGCGTTCATCAGCAGCTCGTGGCTCGCGTCGGCCGCCATCGCCGACGCGCGGCGCGACATCCCGAACCGGGTGGCGACGAGCTCGACCGCCTGGACCGCCTGGTCGCGGTCGCGGGTGGTGCGCGGGCGGAACGTCACGGTCGACGCGCCCCAGTTCAACAGCTCGTGCGCGCCGGGGATCGGCTGCTGCGGCGCCACCGTCCGCCGGACGACGTACGCGAGCTCCCACGGCCGCGGCCCGTGGTCGGTCCGCCCGAGGAACCCGACCATCCGCGGCAGGCGCAGCGCGCTCGCGAGCATCGCGTCGTCGATCGGCTCGACGATCCCGACCACCCGCGCGTTCGGGTACCCGTCCTCCACCGCGTCGACCGCGGCCATGAAGTGGTGCTCGTCCACCACCAGCAGCTGCAGCGCGGTCGGCGACACCCGCTCGAGCGTGGGCCGCAGCTCGGTGCCGACCTGGAGCTCGAGCCCGGACGACGCGGCGCTCATCACCCGGGCCACGGCGTCGATCGTCTCGGCGTCGTTCAACACGAGCGCGAGCTGGGGCGGGGTCATCGGGCCTGCCCCGGCCGATCGAGCGGGAACGTCACGGTCATCGGGGTCAACCCATCACCACCCGCAACAGCAGCGCCAGCGCGGTGGCGACCCAGGTAACCGCCAACCCGATCGTCAGGAAGAGCAAACACCCCATCTGAACCGCGAACGGAGACGACCACACGCTGGTCGGGCGCTCGCTCGGGGCCCCCGCGCGCGGCCCGACCTGCGCCCCGGGCGGCGGGGGGAGGGTGTTGGTGGCCCCCGCCGACGTGGCCATGG
>JBEBJW010000300.1:0-7343 GCA_040079715.1 Myxococcota bacterium
CTGGCGGGCGAGGTGGGCGATCAGCGGCAGCGCGACCAGCGCGCCGAGCGCGAGGGCGGCCGGAGCCAACAGGGCGAGGCTCATGGCGGCTCCACCGGCAGCGGGAGGTCCAACACCGCGGCCTGGAGCACCTGCTCGAGCGGCAGATCGGTCGGCACCGGCAGGTACCGCCCGCCGAACTTCACCACGCCGCCCTTCACCTCGCGGACGTACTCCTGGACGACCTCGGCGAACGCGGCGGCGGCGCCGGACGGGTCCACCGCGAGCTCCTCGCCCCCCTCCGGGCTGAAGAACAGCGCCGGCTGGGTGAAGTCCATCGTCCACTCGCGCCGGTCGTACACGTGGAACAGCCGGAGATCCGCCCCGCGCTTCGCGAACGCGCCGAGGGCCGGCAGCCACCGCGACGGGTCCTCCATCCCGTCGGTGACGAGGCCGACCCACGACCGCCGCCGGGTGCGCGCGCCGACCCGCGCGAGGGACTGGGCCAGATCGGCGATCCCGCCCGGCTTGATCGACGCGAGCTGGACGAACAGGAGCTGGAGGTGGTTCCGCCCGCTCCGTGGGGGCAGCGACCGGAACGAGGTGCCGGTCCCGCCGACGAGCTCGAGCCCGACGGGCTCACCGTGGAGGTGGAGGAAGTACAGCAGCGTCGCCGCGAGGGTGATCGCGAACCCGGCCTTGGTGCCCTCGAGGTCCGGGAGCTGGCCCGCCCCGGCCCGGTCGCCGGTCGCGAGGTCGCCGGACAGGTCGAGGACCACGGTGCACGGCAGCTCGGTCTCGGTCTCGAACCGCTTGACCACGAGCTTGTCGGTTCGGCCCCACACCCGCCAGTCGATGCCCCGCAGGTCCATCCCCGGCTGGTACTCCTGGTAGTCCGCGAACTCGATCGCCTGGCCGACGCGCCGCGAGCGGTGCTCACCGGACATCAGCGCGGCGGTCAGCATCCGCGCGCGCAGGTGCAGGTGTCGCACCCGCGCGAGGATCGCGGCGTCCCAGGTCATCGCGACGTCCGCCACTAACCGACCTCCTCCAGGATTCCGGCCACGACGCGATCCACGTCGACGCCGGCCGCCTCCGCCTCGAAGTTCAGCAGGATCCGGTGCCGGAGCACCGCGCCCGCGATCGCCCGCACGTCTTCTCGGCTCGGGACCTCGTTGCCGTGCAGGGCGGCCCAGGTGCGCGCGCCGATCGCGAGGTACTGGCTGGCGCGCGGACCCGCCCCCCACCGGATCCACCGGGTGGCGTCGAGGCCCGAGCCCGGCCGGGTCGCCGCCGCGAGCTGGACGCAGTACTTCACCACGTCCGGGTTCGCCGGGAGCCGCCGCAGGAGCTTCTGGTACGCGAGGAGGTCCTCGCCCGAGATCACCCGGGTCGCGTGTCGGAGCTCGCCGACCGTCGTGCGCCGGACGATCTCCTCCTCCTCGTCGATCGACGGGTACCCGACCGGGACCGAGAACATGAACCGGTCCTGCTGCGCCTCGGGCAGCGGGTAGGTGCCCTCCTGCTCGATCGGGTTCTGGGTCGCGAACACCAGGAACGGCGGATCGAGGCGCCAGGTGCGCCCGGACGCGGTCACGGCCCGCTCCTGCATCGCCTGGAGCAGGGCAGCCTGGGTCTTCGGCGGGGTCCGGTTGATCTCGTCGGCCAGCAGCAGGTTCGCGAACACCGGCCCCTTCACGAACCGCAGCTCGCGCTTGCCGGTGGTCCGGTCCTCCTCCAACACGTCGGTCCCGGTGATGTCGGACGGCATCAGGTCTGGCGTGAACTGGATCCGCCCGAACCCGATCCCGACCGCCTCGGCGACGGTGTGCACCAGCAGGGTCTTCGCGAGGCCGGGCACGCCGACGAACAGGCAGTGCCCGTCCGCGAACAGCGCGACCAGCATCCGCTCGACCACGTCCCGCTGGCCCACCACGACCTCCCCGATGGCCGACAACAGGGCCTCGTGGGTCGGCGCCAGGCGCTCGAACAGCGCCACGTCGTCCATCACTCCTCCAACAACGCGTTCCGGACCGTCTCGGTGAGCTCGGCGAGCCCATCCCCCTGCGACCCTACCACCACCCGGCGGACCACCCCCTTCCGGTCGATCACCAGCGCGGTCGGGAGCGCGGACACGCCGTAGGTCGACTTCGCCCGCCCGCCGGGGTCGATCGCCACCTTGTACGGGACCGGAGACTTCGCGAGGAACGCCTTGACCCGCGCGCTGTCCTCTTCGGTCAGGCCGATCACCTCGAGCCCCTGCTTGCGGTTCGCGTCGTACAGCGCGGCGAGCTTCGGCATCACCTGCTTGCACGGCCCGCACCAGGTGGCCCAGAAGTCGACCACCACGACCTTGCCGCGCAGGTCGGCGAGCTGGAGCGACTTGCCGTCGAGGCCGATCACGTTGAACGCCGGCGCGGACTCGCCCACCAGCTCGTCGAGGTCGTCGTGGGTCGGCGACGCGGCGGCGTCGGGGCCGTCGGGCTTCGCGCGATCCTCGTACGACGGCAGCTCGTACTCGCCGACCCGGGTGTGGATCGGCGCGCGATCGACGTCGTCGCCGCCGCGGGCCCGGATCTGGAGGTACCGCTCGTGCCGCGCGGCCTCGGTGCCGTCGCCGAGCGCCTTGTACGTCTCGACCAGGAGCTGCTGGACCTCCGGGTCGAACGGGTGGATCGCGACGGCCTCCTCGAGCTGGACCTTCGCGCCGGCCGGGTCGCCGGCCTTCAGCAGCAGCCCGCCGTACGTCTTGCGCGACAGCGCGAACTCGGGGTAGTCCGCCAGGCTCTGCTCGAGGGTCTTGCGCGCGTCGTCGACCTTGCCGAGATCGAGGTTCGCCTGGGCGATCCGGTTCGACAGCAGCGGCGAGGGCGGCTCGTCCTCCGGGATCGCCTTCGCGTACTCGACCAGCGACGCCTGGGTCTCGCCCGCCTTGCGCAGCACGTCGCCCAGCGTCACGAACCGCGCGAGGTCCTCCCGGCCGGCCAGGACCGGGTCGGTGTCCATCTCGTCGCCGCCGTCGAGCACGGTGGGCAGCTCGAGCAGCTCCTTCTCGATCAGCGGCTGCTTCGCGATCCACGCCCGCCAGTCGGCCTCGAGCGCGCCGAAGCTCGCGGCGCCGACCGCGGTGGCCAGCGCCTCTCGCGGATCCGCGCCGTCGGCGATCTTCGGCAGGACCTTCTGGAGCACGGTCTCGCCGCCGCGCTCGAAGCAGTACTGCATCAGCGTCGCGAGCTGGGCGTACGCGAGGCTGGCCCGCTCGGCCGTCGGCAGCTTCGCGAGCGACGGGTGCATCTCCTCGAACCCGACGAGGTCGTCCTTCCGGAGGGCCTCGGCCAGCAGGCCCTGTTGACGCACCGACAGCCGGAACCGGTCCTTTCCGTCGCGCCACCGGGCGTCGAGGTACTTCGCGATCGCCTCCTGGAGCCACACCGGCGCGCGATCCGCCGTGTGGTGGGTCACCACGAGGTGGATGTACTCGTGGGCGATGGTGTCCTGCCACGAGTACCCGTGCGGCAACGCCCGGGGCGAGGTCACCAGCAGCCGCGACCACTTCGCCAGCCCGACGACGCCGGTGGTCTCCACGTCCTCGACCTTGAGCGAGCTCGCGGCGATGAACGACCGACCGTCCGGGTACACCTCGACCCGGCTCACCCCCGGGGGCGACCCGCCGAGCAGCGGCGCGATGTGCTCGTCCGACCCCTGGATCGCGCCGAACGCGTCGTCGATCAGCATCGCGTCGACGCCGGGCCGGAACCGGAGCGCGAACCGGCCGCGGCGCTCCTCGACCCAGTTCGCCGTCGCGTACATCGTGCGCTCGTACAGCGGCAGATCCTCGTACTTGTCGGCGAACCCCCCGTCGACCGCCTGCTTCATCGCGTCGAACGCGGCCGGGTAGTTCCCCTCGTAGAACCGCGTCTGGGCGAGCCCGGCCAGCACGTCCGGATCGGTCGACCGATCGGCGCCGTGCCCGACCAGCGCGCGCTCCGCGCACTCGGTGTCGATCCGGTCGAGGCACTGCTCGACGTCCGACGGCACCGCGGCCCAGGCGACGCTGCCCCACAGCAGCGCAGCCACCCCAGTCGCCAGGACCAGCCCCGAGCGGTCGAGCGGGGAAGAGACCGCGCTCACTGGTGGACCAGCTCTTCGAAGTACCGCTGCTTCATGGTCCGATACTCCTCCGGCACCTCGCCCTCCATCCCCTCGAGCAGCGCCCGGCGGTACTCCTCGGGGGTGCGGAACTCCTCGCGGCCCGGGATCTCGAGATCGACCCGGCGGTCCATGCTCGACCCGTTCTTCTGGTCGTCCGGCTTCTGGGGCTGCTCGCCCCCCTGACCCTGCATCTCCTGCTGCATCTGTTGCGCCTGCTGCTGGGCCTGCTCGATCGACTCGATCGCGTCCCGGACCCGCTGCGCGGCGACCCCCTGGGACCCCTCGGCCTGCATCGGCTGGCCGTCCTTGAGGTCGTCGGAGGCCTGCTCCATCCGCCCGGACGCGTCGTCGAGCGCCTCCTGCATCCCCTGCGGGCGGACCGGGAACTCCTGCTCGAGCGACTTCGCCCGCTCGCTCGCCTGCTGCAGCCGGTTCTGCAGGTCGCGCTGCTTGCCCTCGAGCTCGCGGGACTTCTCGAGCGTCTTCGGGTCGACCTGCTGCTCGGCCTGGTCGAGCTGATCGAGCAGCCGCTCGATCTCGCCGAGCTGGGCGATCAGCGTCCCGAGCTCCTTGCGGCCCGGTCCGGACACGAGCCCGCGGGCGGTCGCGAGATCGAGCGCGTGGCGCGCCCCAGCCCACGCGATCTGGGCCTCGCCGACCGCGGTCCGCGCGCCGTTCACGTCGCGGGCGCCGATCGCCTGCCGGAGCTGGGCGGCCTCTTCGATCCCACCGCTGGCGCGCTCCCGCTCGAAGAACGGGCGCCCGGCGGTGTCGAGCCCCTTGCCGTACGCCTGGGCCGACCGCTCGTGGTCCGCCGCCCGGCGCTCGAGCTCGGCCCACAGGGTGGCCATCCGGTCCGACACGTCGCGGTCTTCCTTGCGGAGCGACTGGACCTCGGTCTGGAGCTTCTTCTGGTCCTGCTCGATCGCCTCGAGCTCCTTCTTCAGGTCCTCGGCCTGCGCCTGCGCGTCGGACCCCTGCTGGACCCGGCGATCGAGCTCGTCGCGGATCCCCTGGCTCGTCTCGCGCATCAGCTTCGACAGGCGCTCCATCATCTTCCGCGCCTCGTCGAGCCGGTTCTCGGCGATCGCCTTGCGGATCTCCTCCATCAGGTTCTGGGTCTCGCTCCGGCGGGTGTTCAGGAACTCCTTGAGCCCGCCGTCGTCCAGCTTCTCGCTCGACTTCGCGAGCTGGTCCATCATCCGCTCGAGCTGGTCGAGCTGGGACAGGAGCTCTTGGACGTCCGGATCCTGCTCGGCGAGCGCCTGCTCGAGCCGATCGGCCGCAGTGGCGAGCTCGTCCGCCTGCTCGACGATCTCGCCCAGCGCGTCGTTCCGGAGCAGCTCGTGGAACGCGAGGATCCCGTCCTCGAGCGAGACCACGGCGCCGTCCGCCAGCTCCGCCACCATCTGGAACGCGTCGTCGCGCGGGACCTCGGCCGAGCCCGGCTCGAACGACGTCTGGGTGTACCGCACGAGCTTCCGCCCGCTCGCCAGCACCGCCTCGACGATCGCGCGGTCCTGGGTCTCGGTGTTCATCCCCTTCCACAGCTTCTCGACCGTGTCCGACAGCGGCTGGTACCGATCCGCGATCTGCTCGCCCCACGTCGACAGCTCGCCGCTCGTGTGACCCGGAGGCGACGGATCGGTCAGGAACCGAGCCAGGACCGGGATCATCTTCTCGAGCAGCTCCGCTCGCCGCTCGGACTGCCGCTGGTCGAGGCCGCTCGCCCCGAGGACCACCAGCTCGACCGACTGGGACTCGCCGCGCTTGCTGCCGCCGACGGTGTCGTTGTCCCACGCGACGACCGACATCCGCACCCGGTCGCCCGCCTTCAACCCGAGGTCCCGCGGGTCGATCGACTCGGTGCCCCCGAGCTCGGCCCGCCGGCGATCCGGCCGGTCGAGGATCTGCTCGGTGTCCTTGCCGTCGAGCGCGATCGCCACCTTCCGGACGCCGTAGTCGTCGCGGGCCTGCCAGGTGATCGGGAACGGCGAGTCGAGCGCGACCTCGACCACGCCGTCTTCGCCCGCGTCGAGCATCACGTCGGGCGGCAGGTCGTCCTCGGGGGTGATCGCGAAGTCCCGCGACCGCTCGGGCTCGGCGCCGCGGTACACGAGGACGTGGTACGCGCCTTCCTCCGGGCGGACCTGGAACACGCCCGTCAGGTTGCGCCCGTCGTCTCCGACCCGCGCCTCGAGCCGCTCGTCGTACGCCACGAGGCCAGCGGCCTGCATCGGGTCGGCCGACCGGGCGGTGACCTCGACCGTGGTGCCCGGGGGCGCGGACACGTCGCCGGTGCCGTTCGGGACGACCTTCGGCGGGAGCCCCGTGTAGTCGGGGTAGGTGTACTTCACCACGATGTCGCCGACCCGCGCGAGGTCTTCGGCGCCGCGGAGCTCGACCCCGCGGGCCTCGGCGTGGGCGGCGGACCCGGCGAACCAGAACCGGGCCACGTCGCCCGGCCCGACCACCAGCACCGCCAGCATCCCGATCAGCCAGGCGGCGCCGGTCAGCCCGAGCACCCGGACGATCGGGCGGGCGGGGTACACGTCGGCCGGACCGAGCCCGCCGAGCGCCCCGACGGCCTTCCTGAGGACCAACGCCAGCAACGCCTCGCTCTGACCGACCGCGGGCGCCTGTCCGAGCTCACCGGTGTGCTCGACCGCGGTCAGCAACCGACCGCGGAGCGCTGGGCGGAGCTCCTCGACCCGCCGCGCGTGCCGGATCGGGTCTCCGGTCGGACGCCAACCGACCAGCAGCGGCAGCGCGACCGCGACCCACAGCCCGATCCCGCCGAGGCCGGTGGCCACGAGCGCGGCAGTCGGACGGTCGAGCCGGACCACGGTGGCGACGGTGCCCCACAGCACGACCGTCAGGAGCAACAGGGCGGTCCGGAGCGCGATCCGGAGGACCAGCAATGCGCGTTCACGCTGAACCAACGCCCGGACGAAGTCGCGGATCCGAAGGACGTCTTCCGCCACGCGCGCCACCCCTCCCGGTCCGAGTAACCCGCTCCGTCGGCCCGACCGGGGCCGATGACGACCGGTGACATCGCGGAGTTGACGGGGTGGCGGTCCGGCGGTACTGTACGAACGTTCACGAGTCCGGTTGTCCAGTCATCCACTCGTCCGTGCCCCAGGTGTCCATTCCTGGGGGCTCGTGGGGGGCCGCCGAGGCCCGCCGGTGCAGCTCCACCCGGAGCCCCTCGC
>JBEBJW010000301.1:0-7341 GCA_040079715.1 Myxococcota bacterium
GCTACGAATCGAGGAGCGGTCCGTGTCCTGCTGCTCGGGGGCACGGGCGCGGGCACGGGCACGGGCTGGGGAGCTACGGCAGTCCGATGCCGCCGCCGTCGGGGCCCTGCGGGGTGCAGCCGGTGGTCGGCAGCTCGATCGGGTGGAACCCGCTGCGCGGATTGCCGCGGAGCTCGCTCGGGTCCGGCTGGCCGAGCAGGTCCAGCGGGTCGATCACCAGCCAGTTCGTGCTGCCGCTCTCGTCCGGGTTCGGGCGGGTCCGGATCGACCCGGCGAGCCACTCCTCGGGGGTCTTCGCCCGGTCCCGCGCCTGCCGACGGCACTGCTCGAGGGTCAACGGGCACACGCCGCCGGCGCCGTCCTCGCGCGGCATCGCCTTCTCCGGCTTCTCGGGCTTGGCCTTGGGCTCGCCGGCGGGCGGCTCGATGTGCTCGACGCTCATCCCGTGCATGTTGTTGTCCTTGTCGAACTCGGACTCGACGTGCGTGACCGAGCCGTCGTCGTGGTAGATGTCCTGGGTCACGTGGGTCGTGCCGTCCGGGCGCTCGGTGTGCTCGCTGCTCGAGGTCGGGTACCCCTCGGCGTCGTAGCTGATGAACTGGTGGTGCTTGTTGCCCTGGTCGTCGGCGTAGGTCCGCGACGCGCCCGAGCCGCTGGGGCCGGTCGGAGTGACGGTCCAGCCGTCTCCGTCGCTCACCAGCGAGGTCCGGTCGGGCGCATGGACGCCGAACGGGTCGTCGTCCGTGCCCCACCCGTCGCCCGGCTCGCCGGTCAGGTCGAGCGCGCCGCTCTCCTCGTCGGGCGCGAGCGGGATGAAGTCGATCACCTCGAACCCGAAGTCGAACGCGTCCAGCAGCCCGGTCAGCGCGTCGAGGTCTCCGAGCTCCTCGAGGTCCTTGAGGATCGCGTAGTGGTCGCGCATCGCGTCGAACGCGCCGGCCGCGTCGGACAGCGCGTGATCGAGGATCACCTGGTGCAACCCCAGGTCCTTCGGTCCGTCGAACTTCGCGAGCTCGTCCAGGGTCGGCTCGTCGGACACCTCCGGCTCGGGATCCGCCGCCCACGCCGTCCCCGTCCCCGTCCCCGTCCCCAGGCCCACACCCATGCCGATCAGGCACACTGCCGCCCACCGGCGGCCGCTCCGCACCGTGCTCATCCAGGCCTCCACGCGCTGTTTCGCTGGTGGGGGGAACGTCGGACCCGCCCGACTGTCTCACCCGATCATCCCACCCGTGACAACGCCCACCGCCGCGCGACGTTCACCACGATGAACGGCAGGCCGCCGCCGAGACGCAGGTCGTCCCGCAGGAGCCACGCCCACACGATCGCCACCCCGGTGAGCGCGAGCAGCCGGACCGACGTCCGGCGGACCCACCGGCGGTCCGGGTGGACGAGCCCGACGTACCCGCCCGGCGAGCCGAACGTCGCCGCGACGCCGACCGCGAACGCACCGACGAAGATCCCGACCGCGTGGGTCTCCGCCAGCCACGCCGCGATCGGGCGGATCGGGATCGCGAACGCCGCCGCGCCGAGCCACAGCCACAGGTCAGCGCCGACCGCGATCCAGTTCGGGACGAATCGCCGCCACGCGACCAGCCCGAGGATCGGGACCGACAGCGCCGCGGCGACCACGAACAGCGGCGTGGCCCGCGCGAGATCCACCTCGCCGCCGACCACGAACGAGCTTGCGAGCACCACCACCGGCACGAGCTGCGCGAGCTCGATCCACGCGGGCGACCTGGGGTTCGGTTCCATCGCCGCCTCCTACCTCCGCGGCGGCGCGTCGACGACGCCCGGGCTACGAACCGGGTGGCGGGTTGCGGTAGGATCGGGTCCCCGCCAACAGGAGCGCCGGTCCATGCAGAGCCAGGCCCCGTGGACCGGCGGACTCGGTCCGCACCCGGCACCCGGCGATCGGCTCGGCCGGTACGCGCTGGTCGAGCTGATCGGCGCCGGCGGGCTCGCCACGGTGTTCCGGGCGGTCGACGAGGGCGGGGCCGACGTCGCGGTCAAGGTGCTGAACCCCGCCCGAGTGCTGCCGGAGGAGGTCAAGCGGTTCACCCGGGAATACCGGGCGCTGTCGAAGATGGACCACCCGAACGTGGTCCGGGTGTTCGAGGCCGGGGTCCACCAGGGCTACCCGTGGATCGCGATGGAGTTCGTCGACGGGACGGACCTCGACACCGAGATCGACCGGTGGAAGTCCGAGGATCCGCGCGATCGGTGGGAGCGGGTCGACCGGATCCTCCGCGGGGTGTGCCGGGCCCTCGGCTACGTCCACGACCTCGGGCTGATCCACCGCGACCTCAAGCCGAGCAACGTCCTGCTGACCCGCGCCGGCGACGCGAAGGTGTCGGACTTCGGCGTGGTCAAGAGCGACAACACCCACACGACCCAGCTCACGATGGCCGGGCGGCTGGTGGGGACCGTCGCGTTCATGGCCCCCGAGCTGATCACCGACGAAGGCATCGACCGGCGGACCGACCTGTACGCGCTCGGCGCGGTGCTGTACCTGATGTGCACCTACCGCCGCCCGATCGAGGCCGACTCGGTCGCCGGGTACCTCGCGCGCCACCTGACCGAGATCCCGAAGCCGATCGGCGAGATCGACCCGTCCGCGCCCCCGATCCTCGAGCGGGTCTGCACCCGGCTCCTCCAGAAGGACCGCGCGTACCGGTACCCGACCGCGAAGGCCGTGCTCCAGGCGCTCGACCGGCCGGAGGGCACCGACGCTCCGCCGCTCCGCGGCCGCGACGAGCTGCTGACCCGGCTCACCCGCCACCTGCTGGGTCTCGCGGACGGGCGCGGCGGGATCGTCGGGGTGATCGGCCCGCTCGGCGCCGGCAAGAGCCACCTGCTGGCGACCGCGATCGACCAGGCGCGGAGCCACGGGGTGAAGATCGCGACCGCGAACGGCGCCGACCGCCCCCTCGCCGCCCTGTCCGCCGCCCTCGACCTCGAGCCGTGGACGTTCGTGGCCGACGTGGGGCGCGAGCCGACGATCCTCGTGGTCGACGACCTCGATCTGGCCGAGCCGAGCGACGTGGTCGAGCTCGGAGGGGCCGTGCGGACGCGGGTCGGCGTGGCGCAGGCGCCGGTGCTGCTGCTGTTCTCCGCCAGCGACGCCGAGGGCGAGATCGGCGGGCTGGTGAGCGCGGGCTCGGGTCCGCCGTGCGACGTGATCGAGCTCGGCCCGGTGGACCCGAAGTCGGTGATCGCGATGCTCCGCGACCGCGGCCTGACCGGTCCGGTGGCGCCGCTGCTGTCACGCCGGTTGCACGCAGACTACGGCGGGATCCCCGGCCCGATGATGCTCCAGGTCGAGGCGCTCGAGCGCGAGGGCTGGCTGGTCCGGGCGGCGGACGTGCTGAAGCCCGGGCGGGCGCTCGACGAGTTCCGGCGGGCGGACCTGCCCGTCCCGGCCGAGATCCGCGCCCGGGTGATCGACCGGATCGACGAGCTCGACGGGGCGTCGCGGGAGCTGTGCGAGCTGCTGGCGGTGCTCGACCGTCCAGCGGCGCCGGGCCTGCTCGAGCGGTGCCGCGGGGACGACCCGGACACCGGCCGACGGATCGACGGGCTCGTGTCTCAGCGGATCCTGTCGAGCCGGATTCCCCGCTCGACCGCTGGGGGCTGGATCGCCGACGAGACCCAGGAAGAGGTCCAGCTCGCCGATCCGTGCGCCGCGCGGGTCATCCGGAGCGAGCTCCCGCCGGATCGGTCCCGGACGCTCCACGGCGCGGTCGCCCAGGCGCTCGCGGCCCGGAAGCGGCGGGCGAACGCGCTCGAGGTCGCGCGGCACCTCCGGGCCTCCGGGGACGAGGGCGCGGCGTACCCGCTGTACGTCCAGGCCGCGCGGCGGGCGGCCCGCGAGGCCCGGTTCGGCGAGGTCCTCGACATCTGCGACGCGGCGGACGAGGTCCGGGAGCTCGGCGAGGGCGCGGTGGACCCGATCGAGCGCCCGCGGCTGCGGCGGTGGCTCCACCTGCTCCGCGGCGAGGCCCTGCTGGCCCGGCGGGCGTGGGACGAGGCGGTCGAGCCGCTCGAGGCGGCGGCGGCGGCGGCGCGCGACGAGGGCGATCCCACCTCGATCGCCCGGACGCTCGGGTCGCTCGGGCGAGCCCACTACCGGGCCGGTCGGTTCGCGGACGCGGAGCCGCTGCTGCGCGAAGCGTTGTCGACGGCGGAGCACGGCGCCCCCGAGCGGGCGAGCGCGCTGCGGGCCCTGGCGGACATCGCGCTGCGGGCCGGCCGCCTCGACGAGGCCGAGTCGCTGTGGAACGACGCGATGGCCGCGGCGGTGACGATCGGCAGCAAGGACGGCGAGGCGCGCGGGCGCCGGGGCCTGGCCCACCTCCGCGCGATCCAGGGCCGGATGCAGGACGCGGTCGATCTGCTCGGCGAGGCCGACGATCTGCTGAACCCGGACGGCGACTACCGGGTCCGCGCCGGGGTGCTCGCGCGGGCGATCGAGCTCGACACCGCGTCCGGGCGGCTCGGGAGCGCGCTGTACCGCGCGGAGTCGCTGGTCGAGCTGTCGCGCCGGCACGGGATGGGCGAGCGGCTGCCCGAGGCGTACGCCCTGCTCGCAGACCTGCTGCTCCGGCTCGGGGAGCCGGCCGAGGCCGAGGACGCCGCCCAGCAGAGCCTGGTGTTCGCCAAGGCGACCGACAACACCGGGTGGGACCCGCGGCTGCGCGCGGCGCGGGTGCTGGCCGAGCTCGGGCGGACCCACGAGGCGTTCGCGGCCCTCCCGTCGACCGACGACCTCGGGGCGAGCCCGGTGTACGACCCGTCGGCGCAGTTCGCCGCGGTGAGCGCTCGGCTGTACGCCTGGACCGAGCCGGCGCGCGCCCGGGACCTCGCGGCGTGGGCGCTGACCCGTCCGCCGCCGCTGTTGCTGCTGACCGGGACCCGGATCGCGCTCGACGCCGCGGTGGCGCTGATCGACGTGGGCCAGCCCGAGGCCGCCCGGAACGCGGTCAAGCGCGGGCTGAAGCTGCTCGGCACCGCCGACGGCGCGGACGGGATCCGGCTCGAGCTGCTGATCGCGATGCAGCGGGCGAGCCCGGACCCGCGGGTGCTCGACGCGATCCGCCAGGTCGCGGAGGCGATGCTGCCGGCGGTGCCCGCCACCGCGGTCGAGTCGTTCCGGGCGCGGGCCGAGATCCGGGCGGCGCTGGCGCTCTCCTAGAGTACGGATACGGCAGCCGACGGAGGACGAGCATGGGAGACATCGTCGAGGTCGCGCCCACCGGGCGTGCGAAGTGCCGCGGGTGCAAGGAGACGATCCCGAAGGGTGAGATTCGATTTGGAGAGACGTACGACTCTGCGTTCAGCGACGGCGAGTCGTTGCGGTACTGGCACCTGTTGTGCGCCGCGAAGAAGCTCCCCGCCCGGCTCGAGCCGGCGATGACGGCGTTCGGCGGGGCGATCCCGAACAAGGCCGAGGTCGACGCCGAGATGGCGAAGGCGAAGAAGTCGGGCAAGGCCAGCGCCGGCGCCCGGTTCCCGCACGCCCAGATCGCGAGCACCGGCCGCGCGCGGTGCCTCGGGTGCAGCGAGCCGCTCGAGAAGGGCAAGCTCCGGGTCGCGGTCGAGCGGGAGATCGAGGGCCCGATGGGGCTGATGAAGAGCCCGGGCTACCTGCACCCGGCGTGCGCCCTCGGGTGGGCCGAGGAGCAGGGCGAAGACAGCGACGGGTTCGCCGAGCAGGTGCTCGCGAACAGCGGCCACCTGACCGACGACGAGAAGCGGGCGCTGGTCGCGGACCTCGGCGGCGGTGGCAGCGGCGACGACGACGACGCATAGGGCCAGCGCGGGACGGAGGCCGGCGAGGTCACCGTCGCGTCGCGTCCGTCTCGCGTCCCACTCGGCGCGGGATCTGCCCGCAGTCGACTACCGGACCTCGAACGGGAACACCACCCGGAGCTCCGGCGGGATCGCCTCGAACGCTTCCTTGCTCGCGTCCGCCGACAGCAGCTCCTGCGTCTGCAGCGCGTAGACGCCGGGCTCGAGCGGCTCCTTCGGGGTGAGCAGGTAGTCCGTCTTGCTGCGGAGGGGCTCGAACTCGACCGGGACGTCGATCTTGTCGACGAACAGCTTCACCGCGACCGTGGCCGACCCGACCGGGCCGGGGATCGACGCCTCCTGGACGAACTCGAGCCGGTGCAGCTCGAGCCCGAGGCGCATGATCTCGTCCTGCCGGAGGTCGGTGTGGAACACCACCCGCGGCTTCTCGGTCTCGACGACGGCCTCGCCGATCGCGTCGACCCCGCGGAACTGCTGGAGCGCGTTGCCGACGGACTTCACCGGGCGCGGCTCGAGCTTCACGTACCGCCCGGTGGCGACGACGTAGAACCCAGCGTCGTCCGGCTTCGGGAACAGCTCGAACAGCGGGCCGGTGGCGGGCTCGCCTTCCTTGACCTCGAACTCGCGGTGGTCCTGGATGAAGCCCTTGCGACCGGCCTTGACCTGGATCGGCCCGACCGCGCGCGGGATCCGGTACCGCCCGTCGGCGTCCGTCAGCGGGCGTTCGGTGCCACCGACGACCATCACGGTGGCGCCTTCGATCGGGTTGCCCCAGATGTCGACCACCTTGCCCTCGATCGTCTCGGGGGCGGTCTCGCATCCCCACAGGGACAGCGGCAGGAGCAGCAGCGGGCGCATACGATTCCTTTGCGCTCCGACTATAGCCCGTCGCCGGACGTGAACCAGGGGTCGAGGTCCCCACCCTCGACCTCGCGCAGGGCGTGGTCCACGAACGCGACCCACGTGACCCACGCGTGGAGCTTCGCCGCCTGCTCCGGCGTCGGATCCGCCCGCAGCCGCTCGATCCGCGCCGGGATCTCGCGCTCGCGGCCCCAGGCGGCGCATCGGGCGAGGAACCGGTGGACCACGACGACGGCGTCCCGCGGATCGACCGCGGGCTCCCGGGCAGGGTCGTACAGCGGGGCGGGAGCGTCAGCCACCGTCGCCCTCCTCGGCCGCGCCGGTCACCGGGGCGCCGGTCCCGCGCTGCTCTCCACGTCCCTGCTCGCGTCCCAGCGCCCCGCGGATCGGGTCGAGGGTGAACATCCCCGCCTCGGCGAACGACTCGACCAACCGGTAGCCGATCTGCGCCAGGCCGAGCAGACCGCGCAGTCGGCCGAGCATGAACGCGGCCTCGGTGTCGTCGGGGTTTCTCGCGAGGTTCTCTTCGAGCAGCGCGACCGCCTGGGAGAACCGCTGGACCGACCGCCCGACGAGCCGGAGCTCGCGCTCGCGGATCACCCGGCGCACGATCCCCCACACGTCGGTCTCGGCGCGGAAGTGGCGCTTGCGATCGCCGGCCTGGACCGC
>JBEBJW010000302.1:0-7337 GCA_040079715.1 Myxococcota bacterium
CCGCCCAGCCGCCCGGGGCGCGCGCCCGCCGTCCCCCGCCCCCGCTGTCGGAGCTCGAGCCGTTCCGGGACCCGCGGATCGGCAGCAACGGGTGGGCGATCGGCAAGGATCGCACCGAGAACGGGCGCGGGATGCTCCTGTCGAACACCCACTTCCCGGCGTCGGGCGAGCTGCAGTGGTGGGAGTCGCACCTCACCGTGCCGGGTGAGCTCGACGTGTACGGGGTGTCGCTGATCGGCTCGGCCCTGGTCAACATGGGGTTCAACGAGCACCTCGCCTGGACCCACACGGTGTCCGAGACGCCGCGGTTCGTGGTGTACCAGCTCGATCTGGACCCGGCGGACCCGACCCGGTACCTGTACGACGGCGAGTACGAGTCGATGACCGCCGAGGACCACGAGATCGAGGTCCTGCAGGACGACGGCACGGTCACCACCGACCAGCGGACCCTGTACCACACGCGGTGGGGGCCGATGTTCAACGCCCCGGTCGTCGGGTGGTCCGGGTTGCACGCCTACACCTGGCGCGACGTGAACGACGGCAACCTCGGGCTGCTGCCGACGTTCGAGGGGATGGCGCTCGCCACCAGCCAGGCCGAGTTCGAGGAGGCCCACCGGGACCACCAGGGCATCCCGTGGGTCCACACGATGTTCACCGACGCCGAGGGCACGGTGATGTACCTCGACTCGGCCGCCACCCCGAACCTCAGCGTCGCCGCGACCGACGCGTACGAGTCGTTCTCCCAGACCGACATCGTGTCGTCGCTGTTCTCCGGGTTCGGCGTGATCGTGGTCGACGGCAAGGATCCGCTGTACGACTGGGTCGAAGATCCGCGGTCGGTCGTCGCGGGCGCGGTCCCGTACGACGAGGCGCCGCGGCTCGTCCGCACCGACTTCGTCAACAACTCGAACGAGAACTACTGGCTCGCGAACCCGCTCGAGCCGCTGACCGGGTACCCGTGGGTGTACGGCCCGACCGGGTACGCGATCCAGCCGCGCACCAAGATGAACAACCGGTTCCTGCTCGAGGAAGACGGCGCGTCCGGCCCCGACCACAAGTTCTCGCTCGACGAGCTTGTGGCGGCGGCGTCGTCCGCCCGGGCCTCCTTGGCGGAGGACCTGCTGACCGAGGTCGTCGCCCGGTGCGACGCGCTCGGCCCCGAGGAGGGCGCGGGCGACGTGACGTTCGTGCTCGACAGCCTGTTCCACACGGTCGACGTGCGCCCGGCCTGCGCGGTGCTCGGCCGGTGGAGCGGCACCTCGACCGTCGACGACGTGGGCGCGTACCTGTGGCGCGAGCTCGTCGGGACCGACCTGCACGACCCGATCGATCTCGTCGACCAGGGCGAGCTGTTCGCCGACGCGTTCGACCCGGCGGACCCGATCTACACGCCCACCGCCCTCGCCCCGCCGCGCGACGACGGGTCGGACCCGGTGCTCGAGGCCCTCGCCGCCGCGGTGTACCGCCTCGGCGAGGCGGGGATCGCGATCGATCGGCCGCTCGGCGAGGTCCAGTACCGGGTCCGCGGCGGAGAGCGGATCCCCGTGCTCGGCGGCCACTACATCGAGGGCCTGATCTCGATCGGCACGTACGACACCCGCCACACCACGATGCTGCCGATCGACGGCGAGGTCGAGACGGTGGTGAACCCGAACACCGGCCTGTCGACCGACGGGTACCTCGTCAGCAACGGCAACAGCTGGGTGATGGGCGTGTCGTTCGGCGAAGACGGCCCCGAAGCGCGCGCGGTGATGACCTACAGCGAGTCCGAGAACCCGGAGTCGCCGCACTTCCGCGACCAGTCGGACCTGTACGTGGACGGCAGCTTCCGCCCCGTGCTGTTCCGCGAGGACGAGATCCTCGCCGACCCCGAGCTCGACGTGGTCGAGCTCAGCTACCCCGGATCGTCCCGATGACCAAGGCCCGCAGCCTCGACCGAGTCTGACTGCGGCTCGGTCCGGGAGGGTCCCGGCGCGAGCGCGCGGTCGCAGCGGCCTGACCCGGAGCTCCCGGGTCCGGCCCGGAGTCTTCATGTCCGATGTTCGTACCGGCGCCCTCGCGCGCCTCGAGCCCCTCCTCCCGCGGATCGCCGAGCACGCGATCGCCGTCGATCGGGGAGGCGTGTTCCCCACGGCGACGATCGACGCGCTCGCCGGCGCCGGTCTGCTCGGCCTCGTCACCCCGGTCGCCCACGGCGGCCTCGGCGGGACCGTCGCCGACGCCGCGGTGATCGTCGAGCGGATCGCGCGGGTCTGCGCGAGCTCGGCGATGGTCGTGGGGATGCACTACGCGGGCGCGTCGGTGATCGCCGCCGCCGGCCCCGCCGAGGTGAACCGCGCGGTCGCCGAGGGCCGCCACCTGTCGACCCTCGCGTTCTCCGAGGCCGGATCCCGCAGCCAGTTCTGGGCCCCGGTGTCCACCGCGCGGGTCGACCAGGACGGGTTCGTCCTCGACGCGCGCAAGTCGTGGGTCACCTCCGCGAACCACGCGGCGGCCTACGTGTGGAGCAGCAAGCCGGTGTCCGCCGACGGCGCGTCGACCCTGTGGCTGGTCGAGCGCGGCCGGCCGGGGTTGTCGGTCCCGGCGCCGTTCGACGGGCTCGGGCTGCGCGGCAACGACTCGACCCCGATCACGGCGGCGGGGGTCCGGGTCCCGGCGTCGGCGCGCCTCGGGGCCGACGGCGGCGGGTTCGACCTGATGATGGGCGTCGTGCTGCCCGGGTTCAACCTGATGAACGCCGCGTGCTCGGTCGGGATCGGCGAGGCGGCGATCACCGCGGCGGCGGCCCACGCGGCGGCCACCCGGTTCGAGCACGACGGCGCGCTGCTGTCGTCCCTGCCGACCGTCCGGGCGTACCTCGCGAAGGCGAAGGTCCAGCAGGAGATGGCGCGGGCGCTGTGGAGCGACGCGCTGGTCGCGGTCGAGGCGGGCCGTCCGGACGCGATGCTCGCGGTGCTGGCGGTCAAGGCCGGGTGCGGCGACGCGGTGCTCGAGATCGTCGCGACCTGCATGCGGGTGTGCGGCGGCGCAGCGTTCCGCAAGGATGTCGGCGTGGATCGGGCGTTCCGGGACGCGCAGGCCGCATCGGTGATGGGCCCCACGTCCGACGTGCTGTACGACTTCATCGGCAAGGCCCTCACCGGCCTGCCGCTGTTCGGGTGATGGCGATGCGCCCGCTCACGATCGGCGCCGTCGCGTACGACCCGAAGGTCGTCACGATCTGGGAGGGGTTCGGCGGGTGGCTCGCCGGCCAGGACCTGCCCACCGACTACGTCCTGTACGCGAACTACGAGCGTCAGGTGGACGGGCTGCTGGCCGGCGAGGTCGACGTCGCGTGGAACTCGCCCCTCGCCTGGCTCGAGACCGACCGCCGGGCCCGGAGCCGGGGCGGGGCGGCCGTCGGGTTCGCGATGCGCGACACCGACCAGGACCTGACCAGCGTGATCGTCGCCCGGGCCGACGGGCCGATCCGGTCCCTCGCCGACCTGCGCGGGCGGAGGATCGCGGTCGGCGCGTCGGACTCGCCGCAAGCCACGCTGATCCCGCTGCTCCGGGTCCACGAGGCCGGCGTGGTGCCGGGGCGGGACGTGGAGGTCGTCGGGTTCGAGGTCGCGCCGGGCAAACACGGCGATCACGTCGGCGGGGAGCGCGACGCCGTCCGGGCGCTGGTCTCCGGCGCGGTCGACGCCGCGGCCCTGCTCGACGCGAACCAGCTCCTGTTCGCCCGGGAGGGGACGCTGCCGGCGGGCTGGGCCCGGGTGGTCGACCGGACCGCGCCGTTCGACCATTGCCTGTTCACCGGGCTGGTCGGTCGCCGGGAGGCCGACGTGGCGCGGTTCGGCGCGCTGCTGATGTCGATGTCGTGGGACGATCCTGCGGTCCGGCCGCTGCTCGAGCTCGAGGGCCTCCGCGCGTGGCGGCCGGGGCGGACCACCGGGTTCGACCAGCTCGCCCGCGCGGTCGACACCCTCGAGGTCCCGGGGGCGGCGGCGGTGCGGGCGTTCGTCGCCGGAGGCGTCGGCGGATGATCGTGGTCCACCTCGGCCCGTTGGCGCTCGATCACGGCGGGACCGTGCTCGTCGACCGGGCGCTCCGTGGGGCGGCGCCCGGGGCCGAGGTCCGGATCGACGGGACGCACCCGGAGCTCATCGAGCAGCTCCGGACGTGGTGCCGGGTGCGCGGGCACCAGCTCGCGACCGAGCGTCCGGCGGTGGTGGTCCGCGGGGCGACCGACCGGTGGCGCGGGGCGCTCGCGACCGGCCACCCGGATCCCACGACCGACGGCGCGATCGCCGCCCAGGCCGATCCGCGGTGGGGGCTGGCGGCGCGCGGGGCGACCGTCGAGGACGGGCCCGCCGAGCTCGCGTTCGCGCTGTCGGACCGGGACGAGGTCTGGCTCGACGACGCGCCGCGCCTGTACGCCCAAGCCGTCGCGGCGCAGTGGGACCCCGCGACCGCGGTCCCGTGGCACGCCCCGATCGACCACCCGGACGCGGTCGAGGACGCCGTCGTTCAGCTGATGACCTACCTGATCGAGAACGAGACCGCCGCGCTGCTCGTCCCGGCGCGGTTCATCGGCCAGGTCCACCCCCAGTTCCGCGAGGTCCAGGCCCTCCTCGCGATCCAGGCGGCAGACGAGGCGCGCCACGTCGAGGTGTTCACCCGTCGGGCCACCCTGCGTCGCGGGGCGATCGGCACGTCCAGCCGGGGCGGCCAGGCGTCGCTCGCCACATTGGTCGCCGAGCCGTCGTTCGCGCTCGCGACGTTCCTGCTGTCGGTGCTGGGCGAGACGTCGTTCCTCGAGCTGCTGCGGTTCCTGCACGACGTGGGCCCGGACCCGGTGACCCGCGCGGTCGCGCGGCTGGCGGCGGTCGACGAGGCGCGCCACGTCGCGTTCGCCGTCGGGCACCTCCGCCACCGGATCGCCCTCGACCCGAACCTGCGCGGCGAGCTCGCGGCGGGGATCCACGCCCGGAACAGCGCGCTGCGGCACACCACCGGCCTGAACGACGACGTGTTCGACGCGCTGGTGATCGTCGCCGCTGGCGGGCTCGAGCCCGACCGGATCGAGGTCGGGTTCGACCGGGTGACCGAGCTCGTCGACCGGATGGACCGCGCCCGGCGCGCGCACCTCGTGCGCCTCGGGTACGACGATCACGAGGCGGCGGCCCTGTCCGCGTTGCACACCCGCAACTTCATGTGATGGAGGGATCCATGTGGTGGTGGCTGGCCTGCACCGCGGATCCGACCGGCGGCGCGCCGACCGACAGGGACGTCGACGCGACCGACACCGACACCGACGGCACCGTACCGGGCGCGACCCGTCGGCTGGCGGTCGACCACGGGTACGGCGGGGGCGAGCTCCCGGTCGGGGCTGCGTTCCAGGTCTGGGCCGCGGTCGACCCGCAGACCGAGGTGGTCACCGGCTGGACCGGCGACGTCGACGCGCTGGAGGCCCCGACCGAGTGGAACTCGGCGGGGACGATGCCGGACCGGGACCTCGCGCTGGCCGCGACGATCGAGGCCTCCGCCGCGCCGATCGTCGCCCGGGACCTGACCCTCGCCGGTCGCCCGCGCGGGATCCTGGTCGCCGCGGCCCCAGCACCCGTCGGCCTGGTGCTGTTCTTCCACGGCGCCGGCTACGCGATCGACGAGCTGCGCGACAACGCCGCCCGCACGACCACGAACCTGCTCGTGCGGGCCGGGTACACCGTGGTGGCGGTGATGTCCGACGCCGAGGCCGCGGCGGGGATCGGCGGCTGGTCGACCGGGCTCGACCTCGGGTCGAACGGCGATCTGCAGACGGTCGACGCGCTGATCGACGCCCTGCGGTCGGACGGGACGGTGCCGCCGTCGACCCCGGTGTACGCGTGGGGGATGTCGAGCGGCGGGATGTTCGCCCACACGGTCGGGGCCACGCTGCCGATCGCCGCGGTGGCCGCGTTCTGCGCCGCCGGCACCGCCGAGGCGATGGCGGCGACCGACGCGCCGACGGCGTGGTACCTCGCCGGCAACGACCAGGTGTTCCCGACCAGCGTGGCCGACGCGACGGCGTTCGAGGCGGCGTTGACCGCACGCGGCGTGCCGACCGATCGGGTGGTCCACCCCCCGACCCCGCTGTACGACCAGCGGTTCGAGCGGGTCACCGGCGTCGAACCCGCGCGATCCGCGACCATCGCCGCGTCGATCCGGGCGAGCGGGGCGGTCGATCCGACCGGCGCGTGGACGGTCCCCGGGAGCGCCGTCACCGCGGCGATGGACCTCGACGGCCTCGACGGCCTGTCCCCGATCCAGGTGACGGCCGTGGCGGCGGAGATCGAGATCCTCGCCGCGGATCACGAGCTGTACGACGACGTGTCTGCCAGGTTGGTCGCGTTCTTCGACGCCCACCGCTGATCCGGGGAACGCGTCCGGAGTCCCCTGTTCGGGTGGGGAGGGTTCATGCAGCAGTCGCGTGAGGTCGTGATCGACGGTCGTCGGTACCGGCTCGTCCCGGTCGAACCGGAGCCGATCGTCGGGGGACCCCACCCCGAGCCGTGCCCGGAGCTGACCGACCGGGAGGCGGAGGTCGTGGAGCTGGTGGCCCGCGGGTACGTCAACAAGCAGATCGCCGCCACCCTCGACATCTCCGAGCACACCGTGTCGACGCACCTCCGCCGGATCTTCGCCTAGCTCGGGGTCGATGGTCCACCGGTACACCGCAGGCGGGCGCAGCGCCTGACTTGACGGGCGGGTCGGCGAGGGTCAAGTCGTTCGGATGACCCGCCACCGACGGTGCGTGGTGCTGCGCGGCCCCCCGGACGAGACCCGCGCCCGCGCCGCCGCCCTGGCTGGTTTCGTGGGGGTGGTCGAGGCCCTCGTCGCCGCCGACCCGGAGCGGGTGCTGTGGATCGGCCCCGATCGCGCCCTCGGCGACGTCCCGTTCGGCGCGGTCCGGCGGCGGCTCGGCACCGACTGCGACGCGGTGATCGTCGACCTGCACGCCGACCTCGACGCCGACGTGCTCGGGCAGGCCCACGGGCTGGTGCGCGGCGGCGGGGTGCTGATCCTCCGCCTTCCGAGCCCCGGCGCGCGTCCCCCCGCGCCGGATCGGCTGGCGGTCGAGCCGTACACCCGAGCCGACGTCGGGAGCCGGTTCTGGACCCGGATCGAGGCCGCGATCCCGGCGATCGACGCCGGGCCGGACCCGGCCCCGATCGCGCCGACCGGGCCCCCGGCGGACACCCGCGAGCAGGACGCGCTGGTGGTCCGGCTGACGGACGCGTTCCTCGGGACGGACCCGGTGGTGGTGGCGATCACTGCCGATCGCGGGCGGGGCAAGTCGGTGGCGCTCGGGC
>JBEBJW010000303.1:0-7323 GCA_040079715.1 Myxococcota bacterium
GTGCTGGTGGCCCGCCGGCGGCGCTCGTCCGGTCAGGACTCGGTCGGCTGCGGCTCGAGCGGCTCGACCGGGTCGATCGGATCGATCGGCGCCTCGTCGTGGTGAGGGTCGTGGCCGAGGTCCTCGTGGGGATCCGCGGCGTGGTGCTCCTCGTGGCCCGCGTGGTGCGCTTCCTGGTGCTCCTCGTGGTGGTGGGCCTCGTCGTCCGAGCTCGCCCCGGCCGGGTCCGCGCCCGCCGGCAGCTCCGCCTCGGCGTCCGCGTCGACGGGCTGCGCGCGCCGGCGCAGGATCCGCGTCGACGGCTCGCTCGGCTGCGGCATCGGCTCCGGCTTCGCCGGGGGCTCCCACGTGCCCATCGCCTGGGCCTCGATGATCCCCTGGACCCGCTTGATCTGCTGGTCGTAGAACACGCTCTCGAGCCCGCCCTGGGCCGTGCGCTCCTTCGCCCGCAGGTACTCCGCGTGGGCCGGGATGTACTGGTCGCGCGCCTCGAGCACGTGGCCGAGGGCGGCGAACGCCCGGGCGTGGCTCGGGTCCTTCGCGATGTGCGACCGGAGCGCGTGCTCGGCGCCGTCGATGTCACCCTTCGCGAGGTCGATCAGCGCCCGCTCGACGATGATCCGCCGGGCCCGCTCGTGGCCGCGGTCGGTGACCTTCTTCGCCTGGGCCAGCAGCCAGCCGGCGCGCTCGAGGTCGCCGCCCTCTTCGCGGATCACCATCGCGTACAGCAGGCAGGCCTCGGGGGCGCGCCGATCGCCCTTGATCGCGTCCTCGAGCAGCGCCTTGGCCTCGGTCCGCAGGGCGGACATGTGCTCGAGGTCGATCCGGGCGCGCTCGAGCAGCAGGTCGACCAGCCGCGAGATCTGGACCGGGTCGTTCGGCGCCAGGCGGACCGCCTCGCGCAGCAGCGTCTCGGCCTCGGCCAGCGCCTCCGGCCCTTCGTCCCGGCGCGCCATCCCGAGCAGGCCGTAGCTGTCGGGCAGCATCGGGTCGATCTCCATCGCCCGGCGCAGGTGGTCCATCGCCTCGTTCCGCCGGCCGAGCCGCATCAGCACCGCGGCGAGCCGGGTGTGGAGCCGGCTCTCCTGCGGGAACACCTCGACCCCCTTCTCGAGGATCGACACCGCCCGCGCCCGCTGGCGGCGGGACAGCAGCCACGACACGACCTGCTGGAACAGCTCCGGCACCGGAGCCTTGGCGATCGCCTCGTCGAGGCCACCGCCGGGGGCGAGGATCGCGTCCATCGACGCTGCGCCGTTCTCGCCCCAGTCCCCGTGCTGGGCGAGCTCGAGCTTCAGCAGCCACGCGTCCGAGTTGTGCGGGTTCTGCTTCAGGCACTCGTTCAGGCGCTGCTCGACCAGATCGAGCCGCGGCTGCTTCGCGCGCAGCATCCCGGTGATCGACTCGATCCACATGTCGTGGTCGGGGACATCGAGCTTCGACCGGAGCTTCAGGTTCCGCCCGGCGACCGCGAACCGGTTCTGCTCCTGCTCGAGCACCAGCTTCTCGAGGCCGTCCGCCTTGCGGGCGAGCGACGCGTACAGGTCGGCCAGCTTCTCGCAGACCTCGAAGTCGCTGACCTCGCGCCACGCGAGCTGGTGCTTGACCAGCGGGTGGACCCGGTACTTGCGGTCCTCCTCGGTGCCGACCATGTCGAGCAGCCCGAGCGACAGCAGCTCGAGCCGATCCTTGCGGGTCACGCCGAGCTCGTTCGCGAGCATCGTCCCGTCGACCGGCATCCGGAGGTGGGCGAGCCGCGCCAGCACGATCCGGAGCTCGGCCGGCAGCTTCTCGATCCGCCGCTGGAGCTGCTTCTCGACCGGGACCACCACCTCGGCCAGCGAGTCGGCGGCCATGAACTTCGGATCGTCTGCGATCTCCGCGCCGTTCTGGCGGATCCGGGTCGCGACGGCCATCGTGCGCGCGGCGAACGGGTGGCCGTGGATCCGGTTGTAGATCGCGCCGAACTTCTCGCGCGGGAACTCGATCGCCTTGCTGGCCTCGAAGATCTCGTGCAGGAACCGGCCCTTCACGCCCTGGACCTCGACCCGGCGGAGGGCGGCGCCCTCGCCTTCGCGGTGGAACGTGGGCTGGCGGGTCGACACGAACACGATCGCGAGCGCGGCCGGGTGGGTCAGCATCGCGAGCAGCACGAGCTCGAACCGGCTGCGCCGGAAGAAGTCGTTCTCGCGGCCGAGGCCGTACTGGAGATCGTGCACCACCAGCACCTTGCCGGCGAGCAGCGGGTTCGCGAGGACCTCGGTCACGGTCCGGACCACGTCGCCCGGCAGGTGCGGGCCGCGGATCAGGTCCCACAGCCGCGCGTCGCCGGCCATGTACGCGATCATCGCGATCCGGGCGATCAGCGCGTCCGCCGCGGTGCCCCACCCGAGCCACACGTCCGGCAGCCGGACCAGGCCGGACTTCTTGATCGCGTGCTCGACGAGCTGGGTGCGACCGACGCCCGGAGGCCCGGACACCACGATCGGGCCGCCGACGGCGAGCTGACCCGCGAGCGCCTCGACCTCTTCGTCGCGGCCGACGAAGCAGAACCGCGGCGCGGCGACGTCGCCGTCCTTGTGCTTCGACGCCTTCGGCGCGGCAGCGGCCCCGGGGACGCCCGGCGCGCCCGCGGGCCCGTCGACGGCGATGCCCTCGGCCGGCAGGGACTGGAGGAACGCCTTGCCGCGACCCTTCTCGTGCGCGATCTTCAGCCCGGTGAGGGACGCGCCGAACGCGAACGGGTTGTACGCGCGCGACACCACGATCACGTCCGGACGGTGCCGGGCGCGCTGGATCAGGTCCCCGAGCTGCTTGACCCCGGGCGCGTCGCCGCCCTCGGGCTCGACCAGCACGATCACCCCACCCGGCTGGGCGAGGGCCCGCGACACCGCGTCCGCCGAGACGGGCACGACCGGCGACACCGCCGGCCCCGCCAGCGCCATCGGCGTGAGCCCGGCGCGCTGCGTCAGCGCGAGCATGACTTCGGGATCCCGGAGCAACGATCCACCCACGGCGATCGCGCAACGGCCCGTCTCGATGGCTTTTTCGACCCGGCTCATCTAGTTCCCACCAGCGCGCCGATGCGCGCGCGACGCCAGGGAGCCCCTGGCAGCCACAAAAAGGCTTCGGCCCGTAACCGGGCCAGCGCGGTACGGCTACGGGGCAGGCAGCGCGAAGTGCCATCCGAGGGTCGACGACAGATCCGCGAGCATCGCATGCCCGCGGACACTGCCGCCTTTCGCGTTGATCCGCGGACTGAACACCGCGATCCCCGCCCGGGCGGGCGCGACCGCGACGATCACCCCCGAGACCCCGCTCTTGGCGGGGAGGCCGGTGGCGACGAGGTGAGCGCCTGATTCGTCGTACATCCCGCAGGTGGTCATCAGCGCCACCACGACGCCCGCGGTCCGCGCCGACAGCACCCGCCGCCCGTCCGGCGCGATCCCCCCCGCGGCGAGGATCGCCGGCAGCCGGGCCGCCTCCGCGACGTTCGCCTCGAGCGAGCACAGGGCGAAGTACACCTCGAGCGTGTCGTCGACCGAGCCGGACAGCATCCCGGCGCCCTTCAGCACGTGGGCGATCGCGCGGTTCCGGTGGCCCGTCCGCCGCTCCGACACCCAGACCCGCTGGTTGATCGTCGGCTTGACCCCGTACAACGACTCGGCCCACCCCTCGATCCACCCGAGGCGGTGCTCGAGGTCGCCGGGGAGCTGAGCGCACAGCGCGATCGCGCCGGCGTTGATCAACGGGTTTCCGGGCTTCGGGCCGCGCCACTCGAGCTCTGCCACGCTCGCGAACGACGATCCGGTCGGCTCGGTGCCGACCACGGCGAACACCTCGTCCGGGCCGCGCTCCTCGACCAGGCCGCACAGCAGCGCGAGCTTCGCCGACGACTGGAGGGTGAACCGGTGGGCCGCGTCGCCGACCGCGATCGTCTCGCCCGACGGCAGCGCGATCGCCGCCGCCGTCTTCTCGGGGTCGACGGAGGCGAGCTCAGGGATGTACGCCGCCGTCCGACCGTCGGGGATCGTGCGGGCGCGGTCGAGCGCCCGATCGAGCGAGGCCCGGATCTCCGATGTCGACGCCATGGGCCTCCGATCGCCGTGGTTGGGGGGTTCCAGTCCCGGGGAGTCGCCGCGCGATCCGCGACGGACCTTGCCAACCCCCGGCGCGACGGGTAACGCTGGGAGCCCCGGGGATCCAGTGACTCGCCTGCAGCTCCCGCTGGTCCAGCGCACGTTCCGCCGCGGCCTCGTGCAGTGGCTCGACGCGATCGGCCGCTATCGGTCGTTGTTGGCCGACACCGACGACGATCCCGCCCAGGCCGCGGTCCATCGGCTGGCCTCCGGGCTCGCCGGGGTCGCGTCGACCTACGCGGTCGAGGGGCTCGAGCGCGCCGCGCGCCAGGTGATCGTCGCCCCGACCGTCCGGGAGCTCGCCACCCGGCTCGACGAGCTGTGTGACGCGATCCGGCGTGAGATGCACCCGCCGGTCGAGCGCCAGCGGCGGGCGGTGGTGGTCGCGTCGGCGGATCCGGCCGTGGTCTCCCGGGTGGTGGCCGCCGCCCCGTCGCACCTGCACCGGGTCGAGGCGTTCGACACGATCGAGGACGCCCGCGGGTTCGTCGGCCGGACCCCGGTCGGCCTGGTGGTGGTCGACCTCGACCTCGACGGCGACCCGCTCGGGTGGGTGGCGACCCTCCGCGACGACGCCGGCACCGCCGAGCTGCCGATCCTGGCGGTCGCGACCGAGGGCTGGCTCCGGCCGGACGCGCTGAGCCTCGGGGCGTCGGAGTTCGTGAAGCGGCCGTTCGCGTCGGGGGCGGTCGAGGATGCGGTCGGGGGCCACCTCGGCGCCGGGGCGGCCGCGCGGGCGATCCCACCACCGGGCTGCCCGGCCCCGAGGCGTTCGAGGAGGCGTACGGCGACCTCGCGCTCCGCCACCACGGCCGCCACTGGTGCGTCGCGCTGGTGGCGTGGCGGAACCGGGGGCAGCTCGCCGCGTCGGATCCCGGCGGGGCCGACGACGCCGCCCGGTCGATCGGGGCGTCGCTGGTCGAGCGGTTCCCGGAGCCGTGCTTCGTCGCCCGGTTGGACCCGGACACGTTCGGCCTGCTGATCCCCGACGCGGAGGAGGAGCGGCTGATGGTCGTGTTCGAGGACGCGCTCCACGGGCTCGCCCTCACCGGCGGCCCCGAGCTCGACCTCGGGATCGGCGGGGTCCTCGGGCTCGACGCCGACTACGCCCCGGTCTCGTCCACCGCCCGGCGGATGCACCACCTGGCCGCGATCGCCGGCCAGCGGGTCCTGCTGACCACCCTCGACGAGCTGCCGCAGCGCAGGCTGTTGCTGGTCGAGGGCGACGCCGACACCGCGACCTCGCTCCGGTCGATCCTGCGGGGGGAGCGGGTCGAGGTCGTGTACCGGCGGACCGCGATCGAGGGGCTCGAGGCCGCCGCCGGGCACGCGTTCGATCTGGTGGTGCTCGGGGCCGGGCTGCCGAACCACGCCGCGTTCGACGTGCTCGCCACCCTCCGGAGCTGGCCGCAGTACGAGGCCCGGCCGATCGTGCTCCTGACCAGCGAGGACGCCGAGCGGGTCGCCGCGTACGACCTCGGCGCCGACGACTGCGTGGGCACGCCGTTCAACCCGGAGGTGCTCCGGGCGCGCCTCAAGGCCCTGTTGGCCGGATGACGGCGCGCAGGGCCCGGATCAGCGCCACCAGCGCGACCAGCGCCCAGGTGCCCTCGAGCACCACGAACGGCACGAACCCGATCAGCGCCGAGGCCGAGCACGACAGCGACGCGCCGATCACGTTCAGCGCGTGGTACGGAGCGGACCGGCTGGACAGCGTGCCGAAGCTGGTCAGCGCGAACGCCAACAACAACAACGCGACCCCGAGCGATCCGATGGCCTCTGCTCCCGTCACGGTGGGCTCCCGATGATCGGCGTGTACGACTCCGGGTTCGGCGGGCTGTCGGTGCTGGTCCACCTCCGGCGCGCCCTGCCCCGGCACGACCTCCTGTACCTCGGCGACAGCGGCCGGGCGCCGTACGGCGGCCGCGACGTGCACACGATCCTCGACTTCGCCGAGCAGGCGACCGAGCGGCTGATCGACGAGGGCGCGCGGCTGGTCGTGGTCGCGTGCAACACCGTGTCGTGCGTAGCGCTCCGCCACCTCCAGCGGCGGTACGCGGGGCCCGGGTCGGCCACGCGGATCCTCGGGGTGACGATCCCCGGGGCCGAGGCCGCGGTCCGCGCGGGTCCGGGGCGGATCGGGGTCCTCGCGACCAGCCGGACCGTGGCGTCGGGGACGTACGTGACCGAGATCCACAAGCTCGATCCGAGCCGATCGGTCGTTCAGCTCGCGGCGCCGCTGCTGGCGCCGATCGTCGAGGAGGGGTGGGAGGCGACCGAGATCGCGCGGCTCGCCGCGGAGCGGTACCTCGCGGACCTCGGCGACGTCGACACGATCCTGCTCGGATGCACCCACTACCCGCTGCTGCTGCCGATCCTGGTCGAGCTGGTCGGCGGGCGGGCCGCGCTGGTCGACCCGGCGCCGTACCTCGCCGAGCGCCTGGTGGACTGGCTCGCGCGCCACCCCGGGTTCGACGCGCCCGGCAGCGGGATCCTCCGGGTGTCGTGCACCGGCGACCCGGACCGGTTCGCGGCCCACGGCGCGCGGTTCCTCGGCGAGCCGCTGCCCGAGGTCGAGCCGATCGCCGAGGTCGACGGGCGCCTCGCCCCGCGCCACCCCGACGCGGCCCCGACCGGGCAGGTCGTCCGGTAGGACGCCCCCGAGAGCGGGATCGGCCCGACCGCCCGCCGGTCACGTAGACTCGGCGGCGCGGAACGTACGACGACGGCGAGCCGATCGTGTGGTGACCTACTCGAAGTCGAGCCCGCCGATCATCCGGTTCGCGAACACCGTGATCGTCGAGCCGAGCCCGAGCCCGATCCCCGCCGAGACCCGCGCCGCCAGCGTCCAGCCGTCCGGCAACACCGCGACCCCGATCCCCACGCCGATCGCGGTGAGCGCGGCGAGCAGCACGACCACGTCGGCCCGTTCGACCAGGTTCATCGGTGCCTCCGCCCGGTCCCTCGCAGGATCCGTGCCGCCGCCCCGAGGTCGCCCCGGTCGAGCGCGATGATCGCGGTCGGGGCACAAATCCAAGGGTGTTCGGTCGATGCAGCTGGAAGTCCTGGTGCCGTTCTGCGCCAACCGAACATCCGCAGAATTGCCAATTTACGGAAATCGTCCTCGATCTCGGTCCCGCCGTGGGTTGGCCTGGCTCCCCGATGTCGCGACGTGTCGCACGAC
>JBEBJW010000304.1:0-7293 GCA_040079715.1 Myxococcota bacterium
GTGGCTCGGGGCGATCGGACTGGCGCTGGTCCGCCGCCGCCGGGCCTGATCCGGAGGTCCGGTCCGCGGAGGACGGTGCCGTCGCACGCCACCGGGGTGCCCGCCGCGGTCATCCGGTCGGCGACGCGCTGGCACTCGGCCTCGGCGTCGACCCCGAGCGTCACCGGGACCCCGGCGGGCTCGGGATCGGTGACCAGCTGGAACTGCGGCGACATCAGGATCGCGCCGCACACCAGGCGGAGCCGCTCCTCGAGCTCCGCCGACGCCGGGTCGGCGAACGACGCCTCCAGGAGATCCTCGATCAGCCGCTGCTCGTCGGCCGCGACCCCGGTCGAGGTCAACCGGTCCTTCAACGCGGACACGACGTCGCCGACCGTGGCACCGGCGGCGATCGCCTCGGCGAGGAGGCCGTCGACGTAGTCCGCCCCGCCGGCGGGCGGCTGGGTGCAGGTGCCGAGCTCGGTCTCGAACGCCAGCAGCCCCTGGAAGTCCGTGCCGCGGTGCCCGGGGTCGCTCTCGCGCAAGAACACGCCGACCTCGGACTGGAAGTCCTCCTCCTCCGGGTTCAGCGGGTTGCCGAAGAAGTCGGTGTCGAACCAGCCCTCCCGCGGACGCCACCCGAGGTTCTCGTGCGCGGTCCGGAGCAGCGCCCGCGCCGGCAGCCGATGCACGGCGTCGCCCGGGCCGTTCTTCCGCCGGACGGGGTCCTCCTCGGACACCGTCCACGGATCGAACACCGGGTCGAGCGGGTACGGGTCGGTGTCGCAGGTCACCGGGAGCCCCGGATCGAACGCCGAATCGGTGGTCACCGCCACCAGCAGCTCCCGCATCGAGAACCGGCTCGTCACCAGCACGTCGGCGAACCACTTCAGCCGCCGCATCTGGCCTTCGTTCCGCGGGAACCAGTGGGCGATCACGAGCTCGTTGCCAGTGGCCGTGGCCCAGACCTGACTCGCGAGGTTGGTGGCGACCAGGTACGCGAACGCCTCCGGTCCGCCGACCTCGCCGTCCGCGCCGACCGCCAGTCCCACCCCGTCCAACGCGTCGACCCCGGCGGCCAGATCGCGCTCCACGTCGTAGATCGAGCCCTCGGGGCCGTACTCCCGGATGAAGTACCCGGTCTGCTGTCCGAGGTCGTCCACCTCGGGCCACCCGCCCGGGGTGAGGAACTCGCCGCAGCTGTCGTCCATCCCCCACGGCTCGCGACCGTTGTCGGAGGTGACCGCGTCGTACCGGAAGATCGCGTACGCTTCCTCGGCCGGTCTCCCGGTCGGATCACCGACGATCGCCGCCTCGAAGTCGCCCGGGATCTGCCAGGTCCGGTCGAGCCAGGTCTCGGGCGCGTCGGTGGTCGAGAACTGCGAGTTGTGGCACAGCATGCAACCGAGGTTCCGACCGAGGTACGTCCGGTAGAACAGCTCGCCGAAGTTCACCCGCCGGTTGTACTCGAGCTGCTCGTCCGAGACGTTGGCCCCCTCGACCGGCCGGTTCATCCGGGCGAACAGGTGGGCGCGGTACACCACCGACACGTCGTCTTCGATCAGGCCGTCGACGATCACGTCCGCCATGTCGAACGCCGGACCGAACCCGCCGTCCATCGGGCCCCGGGTGCGGATCCACCGGGCGAGCGACCCGTCCGGAGACGCCAGCAGCGGTCGCTCGAAGCAGGAGTCGTACTGCTTGTCACCGGTCCGCGCGACGTACAGCGCGTCGGTGAACCAGTCGAGCCACGCCGCGTAGTACTCGGGGTCGAGCGTCATCGCGCGGGCCGTGGCCTCCCGGCCGTGCTCGGCGGCCATCTGGGCCCAGTACCCGACCTCGACCGCGCCGTGCGGCTTGCGGCCCCACACGAGCGGCATCGCGCGCGCGACCCACGCCGCGTCCCCCGCGTCGCACGCGTGCGGGTCGAGCACCGCGGTCGGCGGCTGCTCGAACACCGGACCGGGTCCGGACGGGACCGACTCGGACGGGTTCGACGTCGGTCCGTCGTCGCCCGGTGCGCCCGGGTCGTCCGGTCCGGCGCAGCTCGCGAGCCACAGCACCGGGATCATCGCGGTCATACGGCCCTCCCCAGCACCTGTTCGGTCACCCACGCCAGCCCGTCGCGCTCGGTGCCGACGTCCCGGATGTCACCGACCGCGAAGCTCTCGTGGGTGAACGGGTAGATCCCCATCGCCGCGAGCGACGCGGCGCGCAGCTCCGACGGGGAGACGTAGTCGCTGGACGAGCCGTCGGGGCCGATCGCGCCGACGATCCCGGCCTGATCGGGGCCGATCGGGCCTCCGATCATCACGCTGACGAACCCGTACGGGTGGTGGTTCGTCCCGTCGCCCGGTCGCCCGAACAGCTCCTGGGCGAACGGGGTCCGTCCGAACTCGGTCGTGAGCAGGATCATCGTCTTGTCGAGGTCGATCTTCGTCGAGTCGCCCTCCCCCGGCTCGTTGACGTGGTCGGCCAGGTCCTGGAACAGCGAGGTCGCGTTGCGGGCCTGCGGGTACAGGTGATCGAAGTGGGTGTCGTACCCGCCGCCGCCGTCGGCGAGCTCGAGGCCGGTGTCGATCACGTTGATGTACCGCGCCGGATCGGTCGGGTGGTTGAACAGCTGCGCGGCGGCGCGGATCCCGACCCGGACGTAGTCGAGGTCCTCCGATTGGTCGCACGCGGCGTGGCCCTCCGGGCTCAGCCAGCCGTTCCCGAGGATCACGGCCAGCTCGGGCGCGGTCAGCACCGACCCGATCGCGAATCCGTGATCGTCGAGCGCCCGGGACCGCAGCCGCTCGCCGCCGGGGATCGAGTGACGCAGATCCGCGGCGTCCCGGTAGTACCCGAGCAGCGCGTCGACCTTCGGGCGGGTCTCGGCGGTCAGGTGACCGCGCGCCAGCAGCTCCGCGAGGTTGTCACGCGACGAGATCGTCAACGACAACGGGCGGGCGGCGCCGGGGTGCAGGCCGGTGGCGCTCGCGGCGCGGAGGTTGTCGGTCGACAGGATGTTCGACGGGGTCAGCACGTAGCTGTACGGCGCGATCCGCCCGGGGACCGTCCGGTTCTCGAGGAAGTACCGCTGGACGTGGGCGCCGAGCCCGGTCATCCGGACGTTCCCGAGGCGCATCCCGGACAGCATGTACGGGATCGCGGCCTCGTGCGGCTCGAGGTCGTGGCGGGTGACCACGATCCGCATCCGCGACAGGATGTCCGCCCGCTGGCGGAGCGGCCAGACCACCGGCCCGAGGTTGACCTGCGCGCCGAGGGCGTCGAACCCGAACGGGGCGAGCCACTGGTCGCGCGGGACGGCGCACTGGCCGCCGTACACCCGGTTGTGATCGTTGGCGAACAGCCACCACTGCTGGTCCGGGTAGTCCGGGTCCGTCGGCCGCCCGTAGTCCTCGACCACGTAGAACGACTCGAACGGCCCGAGGCCGCCGTACATGAACACCTCGAGCACCGACTCGGCCCGGACGCCCTCGCCGAGGAGCATCGCCGCCGACTCGGCCGGCGCTGTGCCCCAGGTCGCGGCGCGAGCGCTCCTGGGCGTCAGCAACCCGCCCGCCGCGAGGGCGGCAGCGGATCCGCCGATGAAGTCCCGACGACGCATGACCCCTCCGGAATGGTCAGGGTGGTCCGATTCGAGGCGCTGTGCGTCAGGAGTTCGTCAGACGTTCGGCGGCGACCGACGTCGCGGCGTCCGACCTGGAACCTACGCCCGCCGCGTCCGGCGCCGCGCCACGGCGACCAGCGCCACCGCCCACCACCCACCACCCGTGCCGGTGCGGCACCCGCAGCCCGAGCCGTCTGCGCCCGGGTCGGCGTCGGCGTCGGCGTCGGTGTCCGCGTCGCTGTCGGTGTCCGTGTCGGCGTCGGTGTCACTGTCCGCGTCGGCGTCGGTGTCCGCGTCGCCATCGGTCGAGGTGGTGCCGCCGCTCGCGGTGAACGCGACGTCCGGGCTGCACGCCTCGTTGCCGGCGCGATCGGTGGCGCAGACGTGCCAGGTGCCGGCCTGTCCCGCGGTCGGTCCGTCGAACGTCCCGCGCCACACCACGTGACCGACGTGGTCCATCGGGATCGACCCGCCATCGGTCGCGGTCGACCACCCGAGCACCACCGCCGCGTCGTCCGGCCCGATCGGGGTCTTGCGGTCGTGGAGCTCGGCCCGGACCGCGATCGGGAACGCGACCGGCTCCGGGAGCGGCTCGACCTGGAGGATCACCGGCGGGAGCCCGTCCACCGGCACGTCGACGCCCCGGTACCACCCGTCCGGCTCGGCCGCCTCCCCCTGGCACATCACCACGTCGAGCCGAGCGTCGCCGTCGAGGTCGCCGACCGCCATCCCGAGCGTCCCGGGCGTGTTCGGGCCCTGCAGCACGTCCGGGTCGAGCGAGAACACCCCGGCGCCGTCGTTCACGAACACCCGGTCGTCGCCGGACAGGCTGCCGATCAGCACGTCGACGTCGCCGTCGTGCTCGAAGTCCAACAGGACCGCGACGTTGTCGTCGTCGCCGTTGTCGAACGGGTACCGGGCCGCGGTCTCGTCGGCGAACCCGGCGCCGGTGTTGACCAGGATCCGCTCGCCGAGCCCCGGGCCGTCGTTGATCGTCACCAGATCCGGCAACCCGTCGGCGGTCAGGTCGAGCGACTCGAACTCGTAGTTGTTCGATCGCTGCGGCAGCCCGCCGGACACGTCGACGAACGTGCCGAGGCCGTCGTTCTGGAACAGGAACGACCCCGAGCAGGTCTTGCAGCTGATCGCGAGGTCGAGGTCGAAGTCGAGGTCGACGTCCGCGAGCTCGAGGTCCCACGACCACCGGATCGCCTGCGCCGGGAGCTGGGCGGTGGCGTCGGTGAACGTCCCCGCGCCGTCGTTCAGCCACAGCCGCGTCAGCTCGCCCTGGCCGAACAGCGCGTTGCCGGGCCCCGAGTCCGACAGCACCAGGTCGAGGTCCCCGTCCCCGTCGACGTCGCCGGCCTCCGCGTCCCCGATCGACAGGGGGTCGACCGGCAGCCCGGCGCTCGCGTCGACCAGCCCCCCGAACCCGTCGCCGGCCAGCAGGACGCTCGGCGCCTGCCACGCCCCGGGGAGGAACAGGTCCGGCGCGCCGTCGCCGGTGAGATCCCGGATCTTCGCGGTCCGGTGGAGGCCGGACAGCTCGGGCCGATCCAGCCGGACGAACGTGCCGAGGCCATCGTTCACCAGCACGATCGTCGGCTCGGGCGACCCGCCGTCGCTGTAGTCCCCGCCGTTCGCGAGCACCACGTCGAGGTCCCCGTCGCCGTCGAGGTCGCCGATCTCGACCTCGTTCGACCACTGGCGCAGGCTGGTCCACGGCTCCTCGGCGACCTGCTCCCACGGCGCGGCCAGCGCCGTGGCAGCGACTCCCCAGATCGGCATCGTCCCCTCCGAGCGCGAGAGGGTACCCCAGCCGGCGCGCCGATCGCAGGTCATTCGACGGACGCCGGGGTGTCGGATCCTCGCGGTCTCGTCCGGGGATCCGCCCGTCACCCGGTGGCACGGAGCTCCGGGTGGCGTCCCGTCGCGGAGCAGGCGAGCCAGCGCTACCCCATCGAACGGGCGATCGGGGCCGACCGGCCAGCGGATCCACTGGAGGGGTCCCCACCGGTGACTGGCCAGCCGACCCGCTGGTGGGTCCCCACGGTGCGCGGGGGGCGCGAGCGCCGCTGGTGCCGACCCGCGCGCGACCGGTCCGGTCCAGGGCGGACCTGGACCGTGGCCGTCAGAACACCTGGGTGACCCGCGGGCGCTCGGTCGGCGCGTCCACCACCTGGAACAGGACCCGCCCGAGCTCGCGGCCCGAGTCGAGCGTGACCCGGACCCGCCACCAGCCGGGCGGGACGTTCTCCTTCCGCGAGAACGTCCGGAACCCCTCCCCGCGACCGCCCGCGACCGCGAGGGGCACCTGGTCGAGCTCCTCCCACCCGGTCGGTCCGAGCCGGTCCCAGTGGTGGACCACGTCGAGCGCGAGCCCGGTCGGCGCGAACACCGACGAGAAGCACCACACCGCCTCCCCGGGCGATCGGCGGAACACTCGGTCGTACCTCCAGAACAGCCGCCCCACGATCCGCTGCGGCTCCCAGGTGAGCGCGTACCCGTCCGGTCGGTGCTCGACCTGGTGGAACACCCCGATCCGGTGGAGCGACAGCGGCAACGGTGGCAGCACCTGCAACCAGACGAGCGCGCACACCACCGCCAACGTCGTCGCGGCCGCCCCCATCCCGCGCACCACGAGCTCGGTCCCCGGCCGGACCGCGATCAGCACCGACGCGACCACCGCCAGCGCCAACCCGGCGACCAGCACCGACGGCAGCAGGTGTCCGGTCAGGATCGGCAGCACGAACAGCAGCCCGTTGAACACCGCGAACGCCAGCAGCGCGAGCCGCGCCTCCGCGACCTGCAGCGGCCGCTCGACCAGCTCGTTCGCCACCAGCAGCGCTGCCAACAGCCCGCCGAACACCGCGGCCCGCGCGCTGGCCGCTCCCCGCACGTAGTACACGGTGAACGCAGACAGCAGGCCCCCGAGCAGGAACTGGCTCGCGAGGTGGACCCACTCCGGGCGGCGGGCGGCGAGGCGCGGGACCGGCCGGCCGTGCGCGTGGCGGAGCTGGACCACGGTCAGGGCCACCAGGCCGAGCTGGTACGCCGCCAACAGCGCCTGGTCCGACCACCGGTCGATCCGGGTCAGCGTCGCCGCGTCCCATGCGCTCCCGAGGCCGAGGAACAGCACGCTCCGGGCCATCGGCCACCGGTGCCACAGGTCACGGATCGACATCGGACCTCGCGTACGACGCCCGGAACAGCGCCGAGGACGCCACCAGCGCGGCGAACGTGCCCCGCGCCGCGACCGAGCCCCGATCGAGCACCACGATCTCGGTCGCCCGCGCGAGGGTCCCGGCGCGGTGGGTCGACCCGATCACCGCCAGCGCAGGGTACGCCCGATCCAGCGCGTCCCAGAACGCCGCCTCGACCTCGGCGTCGAGCGCGCTGGTCGCGTCGTCGAGCACCACCACCGCCGGGTTCCCGCACAGCGCCCGGGCGATCGCCACCCGCTGCCGTTGGCCGCCCGACAGCGCGAGGCCTCGCTCGCCGACCTCGGTGTCGAGCCCGCGGGCGAGCCGGGGGAGGTCCCGCGCGAGCTGCGACACCTCGAGCGCCGTGGCGAGGTCGGCGTCGGACACCGGACGGCCGAGCGCGACGTTGTCGCGGACCGTGCCGTCGAGCAGCGCCGGATCCTGGGGCACCCACCCGATCCGCCCGCTCGCCCCGGCCCCGAGCGACCCGAGGGG
>JBEBJW010000305.1:0-7289 GCA_040079715.1 Myxococcota bacterium
GTCGGAGCCGGCGCTGGTCCAGGCGATCCGGTCCGGGGCCGGGGGCGGATCCGGGGCGGATCGCGCGTCCGCGCTGCGAGCGGCGGTGGCGTTCGGGTGCGCGCTGTCGGATCCGGAGCGGGAGGCGCTCGAGCTCGCGATCCGCGACGCCGTGACCGACCTCGGATCGGCCGGACCCGAGATCGGGTTCGTCGCGGCCGGGCTCGGCCACGTCGCGCTGTACCTCGGCCGGACCGACGACGCGATCGCGCTGCTCACCGCGGGGGTCGACGGGCTCGCCGCCGACGGGACGCCGGCCGAGCAGGCGATCGCAGGGATCGACCTCGCGGCGGCGCTCCGGGTGGCCGGACGGCTGCCCGACGCGCACCGGGCGCTCGCCGCCTGCCCGGCGGGGTCGGCCGACGTGCTGCGCGGGTACGAGCAGGGTCGGCTCGCGGTGACGGAGGGGCGCGCCGCCGAGGCGACCGTGGCGCTCGAACGCGCGCTGGTCGGGGCCAGCGAGCCGTGGCCCCGCCTCGGGATCCTCCGGTGGCTCGTGCGGGCCAGGGCCGCCGCCGGCGATCCGGCCGGCGCGGCGGGCTGGTCGGCGCAGCTCGAGCGCGAGGCCCGGGCGGTGATCGGCCCGGCGCGACCCGCTGCGCTGGCGTTGATCGCGGAGGCAGGCCGCCCGGTCGCACCGACCGACCTCGTGTATTGAGGTCAATCGGCGGACGGCTCACTTCACGTGTTCGTTCACCAATCGGGTCATCTCGAACATCGTGACCTGGTCGCGGCCGGAGAACACGGCCTTGAGCTTGTCGTCGGCGTTGATCTTCCGGCGGTCCTCGCTGTCCTGCAGGCCGTTCGACTTGACGTAGTCCCAGATCGCCTTGGTGATCTCGGCCCGGTTCCGGCGCTGCTGGCCGATCACCGCGGCGAGGACCGCGTCCGGCTCGACCTCCTGCGCGAGCCCCCCGCGGGGAGCGCTCTTCTTGTCGTCGGCGGCGCCCTTCGGCGTCCGCTTCGCGGTCGGCTTCTTCTCGGCACTGGCCATGGGTCGACCCTCCCGGTGTTGGTCACCGAGGGCGTATGACGATGGGCGCGGGCCCCTCCGACCGGGTGCATCTTCGAACCACGGATTCGTCTGCCAGATATACACGGTTCCTATATTTTGGCGCGAGCGGGATCGTCGGAGGTGGGATCCCCAGCCGAGCCCGACGGGGACAGCGACCTCGATCGGTCGACCGAGCCCCGCGTCGCGTGGCACGGACCTCGCAAACAACCCGCGCAGGAGGCGAGGATGTGGGCGATGGTCGCGGTGACGGCGGCGGCGGACGTGGACTGCGGGCGGGCGGTGTGCGGCGGGCTGCTCCGGGGCGACCGGTACGAGACCCGCTACGATCGACAGATCGCGATCGGCGAGCAGGTCGATGTACCGTTGGACGCCGCCCCGCGGTACACCCCGATCGTCGACCCCGCCCGGGCGGACCTGGTGACGGTCGAGCTGCGCACCCGGTCGGCGGTCGTGCTCGACGACGGCGGCTGGTCGCTGGTGCTCGACGGGTTCCGCGACGGGTGGTCGGCATGGGTCGCGATCTCCCCGGTCGACGACGGCGGGTACCCGCTGACGGTCGAGGTCGCCGCTCCCCTCCCCGCTCCGTTCGCCCAGGCCGAGCTGGTCGAGGCCACCCTGGCCCACCGCGGCCCCGCCGGACCCCGGTGGGAGGAGCTGGCGGCGGACTGCGCCCTCGGCCTCGACGCGCTCGACGGCACCTGCTTCTACGATCGGGTCGGCGCGGAGCTCAAGATCACCGCGTACCGCGACGGACAGGTGGTGGACACGCTGATCGTCCCGTTCACCCACCCGGTCGGGTGCTGAGCTCGCCGGGGGCAGCGCGGGTCGACGAGAACGCCACGACCACCGCCGCGAGCAGCAAGGTCGCCGCGAGGAAGAACGGGACGCCGGGGAGGATCGCGCCGAGGCTCCCGTCGATCGACCGGGCGAACGTCTGGGTGTACATCCCGGGCGAGAACAGCGCCCCGACGCCCATCAGGCTCGACAGCGCGCCTTGGAGCCGCCCCTGCTGGTCCGGCCCGACCCGACGGGTCATCAGCCCCTGGACCGCGGGGGCGTAGAACCCGCCGAGGGCCGCGACCGGGACCGCCGCGAGCATCCACCCGCCGGTCGGCGCGAGGCCGTACGCGAGGTACCCGAGGCCGGCGAACGTCAGCCCGAGCCGCACCGCGCCGCGCTCCCCCAGCCGCGCGAGCACCGGCCGGACGAGGCCGCCCTGGACCACGATGTTCGACACGCCCACCGCGGCGAGGGTCAGCCCCACCGCCCGCTCGTCCCACCCGTACCGGAAGCCCGCGTACAGCACGAAGATCGCCGGGTAGATGTTCTGCCCGACCATCGCGAGGAAGTGGGCGGTGGACAGGCCGAGGAGCTGGCGGTTCGACCCGAGCAGCACCAGCGACCCGACCGGGTTCGCCCGGGCCCACGAGAACGCGGTCCGACGCTCCGGCGGCAGCGACTCCGGGAGGACCACCAGCCCGTACACGGCGTTCGCGAGGGAGAACGCCGCCGCGACCCAGAACGGCAGCCGCGGATCGTACTGGCCGAGCAGGCCCCCGATCGCCGGTCCGAGCACGAACCCGAGGCCGAACGCCGCTCCGACCGCCCCGAACGCCGCGCCGCGACGATCCGGCGGGGTCACGTCCGACAGGTACGCGTTGGCGGTCGAGAAGCTGGCCGCGGTCATCCCCGACAGCACCCGCCCGACGAACAGCCACCCGAGCGACGGCGCCAGCGCCATCAACACGTAGTCGAGCCCGAGGCCGGTCATCGACAGCAACAGCACCGGGCGTCGGCCGAACCGGTCGGACAGCGCGCCGAGGATCGGCGAGCACACGAACTGCATCACCGCCCACGCGGTGCCGAACACGCCGAACACCTCCGACGCCCGCACCGTGTCGCCGTCGACGAACGACTCGACCAGCTTCGGGAGGACCGGGACGATGATCCCGATCCCGAGCACGTCGAGGACCACGGTCACCAGGATGAACCCGAGCGCGGCGCGCCCGGCGGGGGGTGTGGGGGTCAAGCGGGACGCCGGGGATCGAGGTGCGGACGCGTAACATGCCCCATCGGGTCGGCCGACGGCCCCGACGGGTCACAGGCCCGCGCACCGCGCGTCGACCACGAACAGGTCCGACGGCGTGTCCGGCTCCCACACCTTCCGGACGAACACCAGCTGGTGGCGCGGTCCGAGCGTCGGGTGGAAGTCGTCGCCCGCGCTGTTCACCGCGGGACCGAGGTTCCGGGGCGCGCCCCACCCGCCGTCGACCGCCACGCTGGTGTACAGGTCCCCGATCCCGAGGCCGTCGGGGTGGCGGAGGCCGACGAACAGCAGCCGGCGGCCGTCGGGCGACACCCACGGGTTGAACTCCCACCGCTCGGTGTTCAACGGGGGTCCCAGGTTCTCCGGCGGCTGGTAGCGCGCCGGGCTCGTGCCCGGGATCGGCGCGGCGCGGTACAGGTCCCACCCGCCGAGGCCGCCGTCGGCGTCCGTCGCCCAGTACAGCGTCCCCTCTGCGGTGACGCTCGGGTACAGCTCGTCGTGGTCCGTGTTCACGCCGTCGAGGTGGACCGGGGCGCCCCACCCATCGCCGAGGGGCTCGACCACCCACAGGTCGGTGTCCGGTCGCGCCGGTTCCCCAGGGGACACCGGGCGATTCGACGAGAACCGGATCGCGCCGTCCGGCCCGACGAACGGGTCCGAGTCGCGCCACGCGCCGGAGAACGGCGCGACCACCGCGGGGGTCCACCGCCCGCGGACCTGGCGCGCGGTCCAGATCGTCTGGGCCGGCGGATCCGGGTCGCGCGGGACGTCGACGTGGAACCACACGGTCCGACCGTCCGGCGAGAACGCCGCGCGGAACTCGGATCGCTCCGGCAGCGAGAGGACGCCGGGAGCGAACACGGTCGGCGTGCAGTCCCGGGCGAGTGCCACCGTCGTCCACCACATCCGGTCCCGTTACCCGACCCGGATGTCCGTCACCACCACCGGGTGGCGCACGAGCACCCGGTGGACCGGACACTTGTTCGCGATGTCGAGCAGGCGCTCGATCTGGTCCGGGTCGAGACCGCCGGTGACCTCGATCGCCCGGGTGATCCGCTCGGCCATCGGGAACGCCTCGTCCGGCGGGCAGTCGAGGCACGCGTCGCGGGCGAGCTGCTGGTGGGTCAGCGTCACCCGGACCGTCGCGAGCGGCCAGCCCTTGCGGGTCGCGTACATCCGGAGGGTCATCGCGGTGCATGCGCCGAGCGCGGCGAGCATCGTCTCGAGCGGGGTCGGACCGGCGTCTTCACCGCCGAGGTCGGTCGGCTCGTCGAGGATGACGGTGTGACCGCGGGTGGTGGCCTCGACCCGGTAGCCGCGGGCGACGTCGAGCTCGACGGTGACGGTGGGGATCTCGGTGTGCATCTGGTCTCCCGCCCACCGGAGTTGCAACGGTGGGGCCACCCGGAACCGGCGTTGGCCCGCTGGTGCAGCGGCGCCGGTGGTGCGGGTTCGACCACCCGGTGTGCGATCCGACGCGTTACCCGACGTCACCGAGGTTCCGATGGGTCGCTTGCGGGGGCTGAAGGCGCTGGTCCACGACGCCGTCGACGCCACGACCGACCTGGTCGGAGAAGGGCACGCGTCCGCGTCGCGGGCGGTCGATCGGGTCAGCGGGTGGATCGGGCCGTCCGCGGGTCCGGTCCTCGCGGTCGACGGGGTGCGCCGGCTGGCCACCGCCGGGGTGCTCGGCGCGATCCGGGCGGTGAACCGCGGGATCGAGACCGCCACCGACGCCGCGATGGATCTGCCGCTCGACCGCGTGGGGCAGGGCGCGCCGGTGCTGCCGTCGGAGCCGAACCCGCCGGTCCCGCTCCGGTCCGACGCGCTCGGCTCCGGCCCGTGGATCGGCGACGCGCTGCTCGGCGCGGTGAACGGCGCGGTCGGCGATCACCTCCACCGGCGCGCGAACGGCCTCGACCTCGGCTCGTCGCTCCGCCCGGATCCGGCGCGGATCGGCCCGCGCCTGGCGGTGTTCGTCCACGGGCTCGGCACCACCGAGTGGTCGTGGTCGTTCGAGGCGGCGCGGTTCCTCGGCGATCCAGCCGCCACGTTCGGGACCCTGCTCCACCACGACCTCGGGTTCTCGCCGGTGTACGCCCGGTACAACACCGGCCGACGGGTGTCGGACAACGGGGCGCTCCTCGCCGCGGAGCTCGAGCGGCTGATCGACGGGTGGCCGGTGCCGGTCGAGGAGCTCGTGTTGATCGGGCACAGCATGGGCGGGTTGGTCGTCCGGGCCGCCGGCCTGTCCGGGCAGACCGCCGGGCACAGGTGGGTGTCGCTCCTGACGCGGGTGGTGTGCCTCGGCAGCCCGCACCAGGGCGCCGGGCTCGAGCGGCTCGCCGCCGCGGCGGCCGGGGTGCTCGCGGCGATCGATCACCCTGCGACCCGGATCCCGGCCGCGGTGTTGGACGGCCGGAGCGCGGGGATCCTCGACCTCGGGATCGGCGACGTGACCGGCGACGCGACCGCGGACACCGAGCACACCCTGCTCCCCGGCGTGACCTACGGGTTCGTGGCCGGCTCGGTCACCACCGATCCGAACCACCCGGTCTCGCGGGTGATCGGCGATCTGCTGGTGCAGGTCGGGTCGGCCAGCGGCCCGGCGCGGGTCCGAGCCGGCGCGTTCACGATCGAGACGGCGCGGTTCGGCGGGATCCGCCACCACCACCTGCAGGTCCACCCCGACGTGTACGCCCACCTCCGCGGCCTGCTCGAGCGCTGAGTCGCCTGGGCCTCCGCCCGCCGCAGGCGCGGGCGCCGTCGCCCCCAACCTCGGCCAGCGCCACGTCGCGGGCCGCCGAAGCCCCGGGTTCCGGCCGGAACGTACGGCGACACCGCAGGGACGGCGAAACCGGCGGGGCGAGGGACAGAGCGGCGGCGGCACACGGACGGTCGCGCGGCAGCAGCAGGCGGCCCGCCGCGGCCCGGGGATGGTCGGTCGTCGATGCCGCCGGAGCGTCCATCCCCTCCGGGACCGCCCCGGTCAGCTCGCCGGCGCGGGCGGCTTCTCCCGGACCCGGACCGACTGGGCGATGCCCTTCGCCGCGATCACGACGAAGTACACCTCGAGCACCTCCCACACGATCTCGCTCCGGATCACCGCGTTGATCAGCAGGCACACGCCGCCCACCAGGTTCAGCCCGTTGAGCAGGAGCGCGGTCCCCCGGTCCTGCATTCCCAATCGGGTCAGGCGCGCGTGGAGCCACCGGCTGTTGAACGCGGTGACGGCGCACATGATGCACGCCGCCCCGACGAGCCCGAACGGCTGAGACGCGAAGTCGTTCAGCGCCGCCATCAGATCGGACAAGGGACCTCCCTCCGGACGATTGTACCTGCCGCGAGGGCAACCCTGCTCGGGTCGGCGAGCGAGATCGCGGATCCGAGCGGCGGGGGGTTATCCTGGAGGCAAGGGCGCGGCCGGAGTCACGATGATCGTCCTGGCATGGGTTGGCGCAATCCCCGCGGAGGCGCGCCCCGAGGGGGGCTACACGGTGGGCGCGAGCCTCGTGGTCGCGCTCGACGCCGCCGCCGATCGCGCGCGGGTCGGCGCCGCGATCGACGGTCAATACCAGGTGTTTTGGAAGGACGGCGCGGTCGTCGCGCCCGGCGCGTTGGCCACGGCCGCAGCCCACGTCGGATGGAACCACCCGGTGGTGTGGTCCGAGCTGACCGCGGTGATCGGGCCGATGTACCCGTGGCAGGTCGGCACCAGCGGGTTCCGGCCGCTGGCTGGGGTCCAGGTGGGCGGCGGGGTCCAGGCGAGCAGCGACGGGGTGATCGGACCTGAGCTGGTCGGCGCCGCGGTCGGGCCGTTCAGCGAGGCGCGCGTCGAAGCCACCTTCGTGGAGGATTGGCACGCCCCGCGGCTGCTGATCGGACCTGCGGTGTCGTTGACCTGCTGCTACACGGAGTTCTACCGGCAAGGTTCGGACGCGTCCGTCGCTCGGTCCGGCGCGCGCTGATCCGACAATCCGCCGCACGTCGATCGCCAGGTCGACGGGATGCGGTGCGGTGCGGTTTGCTGGCTCGGTGGCGGACGACGGGACGCCACCCGGAGCTGAGCGCCGGCGGCTCGACCTGTGGATCCCCAGACCCAGCCTCGAGCACCGAACAGAACCTCGGACCGAGCATGAGGCAGGCTCGTTCGCGGGACGCGAGGGCGTGCCGTCAGGCATGCGCGAC